>CAZJJF010000560.1:0-2160 GCA_964546245.1 uncultured Anaerolineales bacterium | reverse complement strand
GCCAAAGTATAACCATATCAGGCCGGACGGCGAACGCGTGCGCTTTACGCGCCCCGCTGTCCGTGGTATAATAGGCGTGTCCACTCAGCCCCACCAGGAGGTGTATGTCGTCTCTTCCCCAGATTCCCACGACCAGGATTGGCGGCCCCGACTCCGATACGACCGAACTGGCTCACCAGATCGTTGACCTTATCTCCGACCGCCAGGGCAGTGACATCGTCCTCATGGACCTGCGAGACGTGTCGCTGCTGGCCGACTACTTTGTCCTCGCCAGCGCCGACAGTCGCCGCCAGATTCGCGCCATCCAGGACAATGTCCATGAGGCGCTCCACAAGGGCAAGATTTCCCCCCTCCGTATCGAAGGCACACCCGAATCCGGCTGGGTGATCATGGACTACGGCCCCGTCGTGGTGCATCTCTTCGACCCGGAGGCGCGCGCCTTCTACAAGCTCGAAAGCCTGTGGAAGAACGCGCCCGTGGTGCTGCACATCCAGTAAGACGACCCTGGTAGGGGCAGGGTTTCCCTGCCCTGTCCTTGGCGACCACACCCGATTGTTGCCTGCCAAGAGGGCGGGGCAACCCCGCCCCTACATTCCCTGCCCCGCCCACCAGCGTGGCAGCGTCGCGGCGGCGGGGCCGAGAAGCACCTCGTCGGCATAGTCGCTCAGCGGCGTGCGCGCCACGTTGAACTCGACCACGCGCCCACCGGCCTCCAACGTCAGCAGCGGCAGGCTCGCCGCCGGGTACACCAGCGCCGACGTGCCCACCACCAGCATCAGGTCGGCCTGACGGGCGGCCCGCAGCGCGGCCGTGATGATCCCCTCGTCCAGCGTCTCGCCAAACCAGACCACCTCCGGCCGCTCCAGCGCGCCACACGCGCAACGGGGCGGCATGGCTTTCAGCGGCACGTCGAAGTTGTCGCGGCGCGTTCCCTCGCGCACGCAGCGCAGACGCCACAGGCTGCCGTGGAGCCGCAGCACGCGGCGGCTGCCCGCCCGCTCGTGGAGGCCATCCACGTTCTGGGTGATGAGGGTGAGGTTGGGCAGCGCGGCCTCCATGGCCGCCAGGGTGACGTGGGCGGCGTTGGGCGCGCAGGCGGCGACGACCTCGCGCCGCCAGTTGTACCACGCCCAGACCAGGGCCGGGTCGCGGGCGAAGGCGTCGGGCGTCGCCAGGTCCTCGGCGCGATAGGCGCGCCACAGGCCGCCCTGGCCGCGAAAGGTGGGCACGCCCGACTCGGCGCTGACGCCCGCGCCGGTCAGGACGACGACGCGGCCGAGGCTGGCGCGGGCGCGGGGAGCGGGGTCGGTCATGGGCGTGAGTATAGCGCACTGGCGGGGCGCGGGCAACGCCGACTTGCCCATCTCGCCAGCCAGGCATATACTCGACCAGGAAGAAGAAAGAAGGGAAGAAGAAAGAAGCCGCGAAATACTGCGGAAAGAAGCCGCGAAATACTATCGTGGCGGCGATTGACGTTATATTGGCAAGGGACGCCGCGCGCCCCCTACCCTGACCTACAGTGAGGACGGATGCCTGTTGAACTGCGTTGGGACGGCAAGTACAACCCCGACGGCACGCGCTCGGCCCCCCTGCGCGTCGCCCTGCCCTTTCAGACCGTCGAGACCGTCAACGAGAGCGCGCAGGAACGCCAGCGCGCGCTGGACCTGTTCGGCGGCGGGCGGCCCACCGACTGGCGCAACCGGCTCATCTGGGGCGACAAGAAGTACGTCCTGCCCTCCCTGCTGCCGGAGCTCGCGGGCCAGGTCAACCTGATCTACATCGACCCGCCGTTTGACACGGGGGCTGATTTTTCGTTTCAGGTTGAGGTCGAGGATATGGACTTCATCAAAGAGCCGTCTATCATTGAGCAGAAGGCGTATCGAGATACATGGGGGCGAGGCCTTGATAGCTACTTGGAGTGGTTCTATGAGACCGTGGTCGTCTTGCGCGATCTGTTAAGCGATACTGGAAGTATTTACGTCCACATCGGGCCGAACGTCAGCCATTATGTGAAGGCGCTTCTTGACGAGGTTTTTGGTCCTAACAACTACGTTAATGAGATCATTTGGAGGCGTGCCTTTGCCCACAATGATCCAGGGCGTTGTGGCATCATCCACGATGCAATCCTGTTTTACTCGAAATCTCCACAGTATCTTTGGA
>CAZJJF010000559.1:0-2160 GCA_964546245.1 uncultured Anaerolineales bacterium | reverse complement strand
ATGGCTCTCGTGGGTACGAGGGGGGCACAATTTGTGCCCCCCTCGTACCCTAACGGCAGTTTGTGCGTCCTTGATAGTAACGACTGGTCCCCCTATGACGTTGTAAACCGTAGAGAAACGCGACGTATCGCTGCGTATCGCCGCTGGGCTGGAGGATATTTGTGCGTTGGGTATTACTCCTGATGTGGTTTGCTCTGGCGGTGGCCCTCGGGCTGGGTATCGTACACGTTGATACCGCGACATCGGCTCCTGCGGTGGCGACCGCCTATCCTGTTCCGACGAGCACGGTCACGCCCATGCCGCGGGCGACGCCGGATTGGGTGGCGAAGAACTATCTGTATATGCCGCAGCTCGAGAGTCGAGCGCCTGGCGCGCCGGGGCCGCTCTCCTTGTCGGTCGGGCCGGAGTCAGGCGCTGGGTTCCGCCTGCGTTGGACACCGGCGACCGACGCTGTGAGCTACGTCCTCCAGGAATGGCGGAACGAGGACATGTCGGACTGCCGCGATGTGGCGCGCCTCGCGCCGGGCCAGCCTCTGGAAGTGGCGATAGCATCGCGCCCGCCTGGCGTCACCTACTTCCGGGCGACGGCTGTCAACCGCTTTGGTACGACCGCCAGCAATACCCTGTCGGTAGAAGTGCCGGCCGCGCCCAAGCTGGCGATTGAAGAGGCTAGAGGCGGCGGCTATGCCGTCGTCTGGAACCCAGCGCCCGGCGCGACGAACTACCGCCTGCTCGAGGCCACGTCGCCTTCGATGGCGGGCGCTGTTCAAGTGTGGCAGGGGGCTACGCTGCCGCCGACCGGCGCCGTCTTTGGCGCGCGGCCCAGGGGTACGTACTACTATTCTCTGGCGGTGATGACCTCTCAGGTAACGGTGGTGAGTGCGACACTGGCGGTCCCTGTGCCTCGCCCAGGGCTGTGGGGCGTGGTGACGTACAATGGGCAGCCCGCCTCCGGCGCTATCGTTGACTTGTGGCGATGTACGCTAGAGGCTGATCGCTGCGTCACCAAGACCAAGCTCGATACGGCGATGACGACTGATGACGGCAGTTACAGCTTTACCCAGGTCGCGGCGACGGACACCAGGACGGCTCTGTATGTGGTGTTCGACAATCCGCGCGACATTCGCGACTACCTGAACTTCTGGCGCGCCCCCAACGTCGTTGGCTACAATGGCCGCGACACGGTGCAGGCGGGGTCGTTCGATATTGCGAATATCTTCCTGCAGGAGCCTGCCCCCTCGGCGCGTGTTACCAATCCGGCCCGCTTCCGCTGGACGCCGCGCGCGTCCCGCGCGGATAGTTACTGTGTCATGTTTCTGGATGCCAACCGTGAGCCGCTGGTACCCTGCGTGCCGCTCGGTTACACGGACGTGGCCGTGATCGATGTGCATGGCGTGCTGAACTACAATGTCCCCTACAACTGGAACGTGTGGGTGGAAGTTCCCGGCCAGGGCTACGGCGAGTCGTTCTATTATCGTTCGGTGACAATGCTCCGCGCTAGCGGCAAAGAGAGCCGCGATGCCGTCCGTCTGGGACTCGACGGGGCGGATAGCGCCACGGGGCGGATGCTGGAGCGCGCGGCCGGCCCGCCAACCCTGGAGCCATAGCCGCAGCGCACCGACCCGACCCACGACGGCCCACGGAGACTAATCTCCGTGGGCCGTTGCTCTTCCTGTCTCTTCCTGGGCGAAGAGGTCATCCTGGCTATCCTCGTATATAATTGGAGTGTCTTTGCTAGCCCAGGCTGACTTAACCCAATGGATGCCAGCGGCGGACCGATTTCATGGCTGACCCTCCTCCGACCGACGAAGAACTGGTGCAGCGTTGCGCAGCCGGCGATCGAGCGGCTCTAGGCGCTCTCTATGACCGTTATGGTGTCCTTGTCTTTTCGCTCGTGGTGCGTGTGCTCGGCGAAGGCATGGCCGCTGAGGAAGTAACCCAGGACGCCTTCCTGTCGGTGTGGCGACGGAGCGGCGATTACTCACTACAGCGCGGTCGGGTCCTACCCTGGCTACTGACCATCGCCCGCAATCGGGCCGTGGATGAGTTGAGACGGCGGCGGATCACGGCGACGCATGTCGAGCTGGCTGACGAGACAGCGCTTCAGCCTGTCCTGGAAGATGTAGCGCTCAGCCGCCTCCAGGTGCGGCGCGCGCTGCG
>CAZJJF010000558.1:0-2164 GCA_964546245.1 uncultured Anaerolineales bacterium | reverse complement strand
ACGTCGCGGATTACCGGCCGTCGGCGGTAGCTCTTGCGCAGGTGGCTGACCTTCCCGACCTTCTCTCCAGACGGGTTGTAGATCCCGATTTGGGCGCCCACGTAGCGCTTGTAGTCGAAGGACAGCAACCGAACGTCCTCAAAGCCTCCCTCGCGCAGGGCGGTCATCATCTCGCCGAGGGTGGCGTAAGCGCGCACGGCGTCGAGGAGGAGCGGCATCAGGTTGACGTTCTCATCGGCGGCGGCGTTGCGCAACTGTTCCAGGCGCAGCCGCACCAGGTCGTTGTCGCGCTCGCGCCGCACACGGTTCAGCCGCGCCACCTGCACATCGTAGCCCTGGGGGTCCATGGCCAGGATGGGAATCTGCAGCGGCTCGTCGCTCACATAGTTGTTGACGCCGACAATGGTGCGCTCGCCGGCGTCGATCTCGCGCTGGTAGCGGGCCGCCGCGTCGGCGATGGCGCGCTGGAAATAGCCCTTCTCCAGGGCGGGGATGACACCACCCTGGGCGTGAATCTCGGCGAACATCTGGCGCGCCTGGCGTTCCATCTCGTCGGTCAGGGCTTCCACGAAGTAGGAACCACCCAGCGGGTCGATGGTATTCACGACGCCGCTCTCCTCGGCGAGAATCTGCTGCGTGCGCAGGGCGATACGCACCGCCATCTCCGATGGCAGGGCCAGCGCCTCATCCAGAGCATTGGTGTGCAGCGACTGGGTGCCGCCCAGCACCGCCGCCAGCGCCTGCACAGCGGTGCGGACGATGTTGTTCTCTGGCTGCTGCGCTGTCAGGGATACGCCCGCCGTCTGGCTATGGAAGCGCAGCCACCACGAGCGGGGATTCTGCGCGCCGAAGGTATCGCGCATCTCGGTGGCCCAGATGCGGCGCGCGGCGCGATACTTGGCGATCTCCTCGAAGAAGTCATTGTGGGCATTGAAGAAGAAGCTCAGCCGAGGCGCGAAGTCGTCGATGTCGAGGCCGCGCGCCAGGGACCAGCGCACGTACTCGAGACCGTCGGCCAGGGTGAAGGCCAGCTCCTGGGCGGCCGTGGAGCCTGCCTCGCGGATGTGGTAGCCAGAGATGGAGATGGGATTCCACTTCGGCATGTGGCGCGCGGCGAACTCAATGGTGTCGATGACCAACCGCATGGACGGGCGCGGCGGGAAGATGAACTCCTTCTGGGCGATGTACTCCTTGAGGATGTCGTTCTGGGTGGTCCCCGCCAGCGCGCCCATCGGTACGCCCTGTTTCTCGGCGGCGGCGATATACATGGCCCACACGATGGCCGCCGGGCTGTTGATGGTCATCGACGTGGTCACCTGGTCGAGGGGGATGCCGTCGAAGAGAATCTCCATGTCGGCCAGGGACGCCACGGCCACGCCGCACTTGCCGAACTCGCCGATGACCATCGGGTCGTCCGTGTCGTAACCGTACAGGGTAGGCATATCGAAGGCCACCGACAGGCCGGTCTGGCCCTGAGCGAGGAGGTACTTGAAGCGGGCGTTGGTCTCCTCGGCGGCGCCAAAGCCGGCGAACATGCGCATCGTCCACACCTTGCCGCGATAGCCGGTGGGGTGGATGCCGCGCGTGAAGGGGAACTCGCCCGGCCAGCCGATATCGCCCTCGAAGTCGCGGCCGGCCAGCGCCGTCGGGTCGTACAGCCGCTCAATCGGCAGGCCGGAGGTGGTGACAAAGGTGGCCTGCCGCTCCGGTGCGCGCGCCAGGGCAGGCTGTAGCGTTCTCTCCTCCCAGACCCGTCGACGCTGCTCAAGCTGGGCGCGACGCTCGCTGCTCATACGTTCCTACTTCCGGACGGTACGATCCGCCCACTCGAAGATAGCTTCGGCCGTCTGGCGGTTCAGCAGGGGCATGTCGTGGCCCGCGCCCTTGACGAGGAGTAGCTCTTTGGGCGGCACGGCCAGCTCGTGGAGCAGGCGCGCCTCGTTGGGGTGGATCAGCAGGTCCCGCTCGCCGTGGATGAACAGGGTCGGCGCGGTGATGCGACTGACCACCTCGCGCGGCTGGCCGTCAACAGTCGTGATCTGGCCCAGGCGCGTGTTGCGCGTGACGCGGGTGAAGGTGGAGCCGAGGGGGGGCGTGAAGGCCAGGCGGAAGGACAGAGCTGTCGATGGGTAGACGAAGCGGCGATAGTCGGCGAAGGCACCAA
>CAZJJF010000557.1:0-2165 GCA_964546245.1 uncultured Anaerolineales bacterium | reverse complement strand
AGCGTGACGTCCGGGTGATCGGCCAGCAGCGCGGGCAGCAGGCCATGCCAGGGTCCGCCCGCCCCCGCCCCCAGGTCGACGATGCGTGTCGTATTGGCGTGGCGCAGCAGTTTCCCCAAGAGGGCGGCGAGGCTTGGGTAGGGGTTGAGTTGGGTGACGGCGAACTCGAGGTAGTCGGTGGCGGCGTCGCGGATGGTGGTCGGACACCAGGCCAGGTCCTCGATCTCCGTCAGGTGAAAGCGGCGCACCGTAACCTCCTATGCCATCTGTAGGGGCGGCTCCCCGTGGCCGCCTTGTTCTTGACGACAACCTTCGTCCTCACCCACCATCAAGAGGATTGGACACGGACGACCACGGACAACACTGATGGAACGGGCTTCTCTCTTGTCCGTCTTGTCCCTGGTCGTCCGTGTCCCATTCTCTTAGGGGCCAGGGCGGCCATGGAGGGCCGCTTCTACGTTGTCGCTGGCGTTTCGACGCGATGGATGCGGCGGCGAAACTCGGAATAGGACGGCATCACGCGGTTGTAGATAGCATACAGGCGGCGGTTGACGGGGAAGTCCCACGCCCCCATCGATGGCGCGAACTGCGCGCCGAAGCCTTCCTTGAAGCGATACACCCCGTACATGGGGTCGCTCTCGTCGATCTCGTCCGGCGCGCCCCACCAGTCGTAGAGGGTGACGCCCTGCTGCTTCGCCCAGCGGATGGCCTCCCACTGCAGGAGGTAATTGGGCATCAGGTTGCGGTGAGCGTCGCGCGACGCGCCGTACATGTACCACGCTGTCGAACCGTAGCGGAAGAGCAGGATGCCGCCCAGCGGCTCGCCCTCGAACTCGGCCAGGAACAACTGGGCGAGACCCTCGCCGATGAACGTCCCCCAGGCATCGCGGTAGTAGTCGTAGGGGCGGACAAGGAAGCCGTCGCGCTCGCCCGTCTCGACGTACATGGTGTAGAAAGCAGGCAAGTCCGCCAGCGTCCCCTGGCGGACCACCACGCCCTTTTTCGCGGCCAGGCGGATGTTGTAGCGCCACTTCTGCTTCATGGCCGCCAGCAGGTCGTCCTCGCTCTGGGTCAGGTCCAGCGTCAGGGTGTTGCGAAATTGCACCTGGTCCGTTGAGGGAGTCCAGCCGCGCGTGCGGAGTGTGGCCTGGGCGGCGGTGTCGTTGGGGTGAAGGGACGGATCAATCTTGGCGAAGATAGCCCCCTGGCGGCGAGCGGCCTCCTCGACCAGGGCCAGGGCGGTAGGCAGATCGGCCGGCGTCCGCCACAGGGGACCGCGCGGCACGTAGACCAGGCTGACCGGCAGCGGCGCAGCGCGGCGGCTGAGGATGGATGCGGCGGCGCGCCAGCCGCCGGCCGGGTCGAGGGCCGCCAGGCGGGTCATGGTCCAGCCGGTGCGGCTCTTGAAGTGGCCCCACGCCGAGGATTGGAGAATGGGCGGGTGGTCGAAGCTGGCCTGAAGCGCCGCGTCCCAGGCAGCATCGTCGCTCACGGTGGTCGGCGGCAGCATGGTGGCGGGAGAGGTTGCGAAGACGGTCATCAACCGCGACGGACCAGGGTCCGCAGGCGCGGCAGGAGGGACGTGCCGGCCCAGTACAGGGCCGGATTGTACACGTAGTCGAATGCGCCCACGTAGCGCACGACGCGGCCGCCGAAGCCCTGCTTGAAGCGGTAGACTCCCCACAGCCCGTCCCTGGGGGTCGTGTCGTCGGCGGCATCGGCCTCGACATCGGCCGGGGTTTCGGGGCCGACATCGGCGGGAATGCCCCAGAAGTCGTAACGCTGGCAGCCGTGCGCCTTTGCCCATCGGATGGCCTCCCATTGCAGAGCGTGGTTGGGCATCAGATTGCGGTGGCTGTTGCCCGACGCGCCATACATGTAGACCGCCTCAGGGCCGAAGGCTAGAATCATCACGCCGCCCAGCATCTCGCCCCCGTACTCTGCCACGAGCAGCGCGCCGCGCTCCCCATCGCAGAACAGGTCGTAGGCGTCGGTGTAGTAGTCGAGGCTGTGGACGCCGAAGCCGTCGCGGCCGCCAGTCACTTCCATGAGGGCGTACCAGGCGGGCAGGTCGGCGCGGGTCGCAGGGCGCACGGTGACGCCCTTCCGGGCGGCGAGGCGACGGTTGTAGCGCCACTTCTGCTTCATGGCCGCCAGCAGGTCGT
>CAZJJF010000556.1:0-2173 GCA_964546245.1 uncultured Anaerolineales bacterium | reverse complement strand
GGCCGACGGCTCCTTCCACCTGCTCGTGCCGCCCGGCCATCACGCGGTAGAGGGGCGGCGGCCCGGCTACCTGCCCAGCCAGACGACGGTCAATGTTGGTTGGGGCCAGGGCAGCGTCAGCCTGCCGCCGACGCTGCTCCAGGCGGGCGACACGCGCCGCGATAACGTGGTGAACCTGTTCGACCTGGTTATCGTGGCCGCCAACTACGGGCTGCGTGTGCCGCCCGGCGACGCCCGTGGCGACATCAACGGCGACGGGCAGGTGGGGCTAACGGACCTGGTGCTGGTGGGCACGAACTATGGCAAGCGAGGGCCGACGACCTGGGGCGCGCCGCCGAGCAAGGCAGATGCGAAGGTGACGGCCGCCCGTGTCACCCTGGATGCGCCAACGCTGGTTAAGGCGGGCGAGGAGTTCACGGTTGCCGTGCGCGCCAACGGCGCGACGGGGCTTGGCGGGGCCGATGTGCGGCTGCGCTTCGACCCCAAGCAACTGGCGGTGGTAGGAGTGGGCGACACGCCCGCGCAGCCCGGCGCGCTGTTCGACCCGGCGACGAGCTACGTGGCGCGCAATCAGGCGGCAGATGGAGAGGTGACGTTCACTGCCGCCCAGTTGGGCGATGCAGCGAACGCGGCTGATGGAAACCTGTTCACGGTGCGCCTCCGCGCCCTGGCTGACGGCGTGCCCGATGTGAGCCTGGCCGATGCCCATCTCGCAGCCGAGGACGGTACAGTCGTAGTCTCGAAGTAAGCGCACTCTCGCGTTAGTGGTGGGCCTTGGGGTGGGAAACCACCACAGGGCCCACCACTAATCAGGCTCAGCGCGAGACCCCGGCGGCGGAGGCAGAGTTGGCCCTTGCCAGTCCCGGTAACATGACTCTCATGAGAATTGCCACGAAAGGTCATTGACAAGAACTGACAAACGCCATATAATCGATGGTACACGTTTCGCGATTTGACAGGCTTGCCCTGTCAGACACCACAGCCAGCGTGACAGGAATCTCACCGGTTGCTCGCTATGAGTTGTTGGGCAAGAGGGGGGATATATGAGGCAGCGACATGCCAGGCCGCTTCAGGCGCTAATCCTGGGCGTGGGCCTCTTCCTGCTGACAGTCTACCTGAGCGCGATCGCCGCGCCGCCGCCTGAGGGCGCGCCAGCGCTGGAATCGCAGACAGGGTTTGGCCGCTGGCCCCCCTGGTGTGACAATGAGCGGTTAGGCGGTCGCTGGTTGCTCCTCGAGTGCGTTGTCGAGCTGGTCAACGAGCAGACGGGCGAGGCGTATCTGTGTGTCGGTGTGGAGTCGCCGCCCGCCGCCTACTGGCCGTCCGATATGCCTGCTGGCTACCTGCCTATCTGCGCTCAGCGCGGCGCCTCGGTGGCCTTCGCCAAGCCCTGGCTGACGCCGCCAAGTGGGACGACAACAGTGACAGCGACGGCGACAAGAACCCCGACGGCGACGCCGACACCGACCAAGACAGCGACCCCCACCAAGACAAAGGTCCCGACCAAGACGTCCACGCCCACGAAGACGCCCTTCTTCTGGCGCACGCCAACGAAGACACCCACGGCAACGGCGACGCCGACCGCGACCAGTACGGCCACACCCACGCCGACGGCCACTGGCCCAGTGATGACGCCTACGAGCACCAAGACGCCGCTCCGGTCACCCACGCCTACTGGCACGGCGACAGCGACGGCAACGGCCACCCGGCCGGCTGCCTACCAGGGCTGTCAGCCCAGCTATTGGAGTAACGACCAGCACTTCGACTCGTGGCCCCCGCCATATGTTCCAACGACGCGACTCGACACCGTCTTCAGCCTGCCGCCGCCGTTCGATGTCTACGGCCCTGACTCGTTCCTCACTGCCCTGAACTATACCGCCAGTGACGATCTCAACGGGTCGGCCCGTGGCTTGCTGCGTGCAGCCGTGGCCGGTGTGCTGAATGCGGCGAGTCCTGACGTCTATTACCCCTACACCGTGGCGGACATTAGCAACAATGTGACGTCCGCCCTCTATACCTATGACCGAGGCTACATCGATCACCTGACCGGCGAACTCGGTGCAGCCAACAGCGCGGGCTGCCCGAAGTCGCCCACGTCGACGGCGACGCCGACCACGAGCAGCACGGCTACGTCCACGCCCACGAAGACGCCCTTCTTCTGGCGCACGCCAAC
>CAZJJF010000555.1:0-2174 GCA_964546245.1 uncultured Anaerolineales bacterium | reverse complement strand
GACAAGCGGTTACTGGACGCCGAGCAGCTCGACGTCGAAGGTCAGCTGGGCATTGGGCGGGATCACGCCACCCGCGCCGCGCGCGCCGTAGCCTAGCTCGGCGGGGATAATGAGCCGCCGCTTGCCACCGACCTTCATGCCGGCCACACCCTCGTCCCAGCCCTTGATGACCTGGCCCGTGCCGAGGGTAAAGGTGAGGGGTTGGCCGCGGTCGAGGGATGAGTCGAACTTCTTGCCGTCGGCCAGGGTTCCGGTGTAGTGGACCGTCACCTTCTTGCCCTTCTCCGCCAGTGGGCCGTCGCCCACCACATTGTCGACGTACTTCAAGCCGGATGCCGTCGTCACTTCCTTAGCCACCGCCGCCTCCTTGCCCGCCGCCTGTCCGCCTGTCGTCCCACCGCTGCACGCAGCAAGGAACAGGAGCGCCAGGAGCAGCGGAAGTACCTTCTTCATGTGTGTCACTCCTTGCAATGGAAAGTCAGTTGTGAATTGTAGCATCAAGGCGCGGCCCCGACCAAAAATCGATCATCCGCCCGGCGCGGCGCCAGATAGGCCCCTGGCGGCAGGAGCCGCAGGGCAGCGTCTAGCGACTGCCTCCCTTCGGTGGCCCCTGAGCCATGCGGTTCGCGCTCAAGACAAGGGGAAGCTGACGGCGAACCTCCTCTTGTGAACAATCTTTACAAGATTCTTCACGACCAATAACGATGCGCCTCGGCTGGTCGTTTTGTGTTGTAGAAATGGACTTCCCCTGGCGCATGCCGTTCTCCGCCTCGCCGCCGCAATGCGCCCCCCCGTCTCGTCGAGAGGAGGCAAGAACAAATGCAGCATTTCCCATATCGAGTCCTGGTGCGGGGACTGATCCCCGCCCTGATCATCGCGCTCCTCGTCGCTCTGGCGGCGAGTGTCGGCGCGGCTCCCCTCAGCCAGGCCACCTGCGCCGTCATGTCCCTGGACCCGCTGGCGACAACGGCCCAGCCCGGCCAGATTTTCACCGTCGCCGTCAAGCTCAGTTCGCCGAGCGTGCCTCTGGTGGGCGCGGACTTCGACCTGCGCTACGACCCCACTGTGTTGCAGGTCGTCACGGCGGGCGGCGTGGACGCCACTCAGATCGACCAGGGCAACTTCGGCGGCATCGCGCCCGTCAACAGCGTGGACAAGACGCTGGGCAAGGTGCGCTACGCCGAAGTTCGCACCAGCGGCGAAGTGACCGGCGACTTCACCCTGGCCACTGTTCGTTTCAAGGCCATCGGCGCGCCGGGCACACAGTCCGCGCTAAGCTTCTTCTCGGCCGCGGCGGCTAATGGCGCCACGCCCGGCAACCTACTGTGCGCGGCGCCGACCACCGGCAGCGTCACCATCCCCATCCCGCCAACCCACACGCCCACTGCGACGGCGACCAGCGGCCCAACGGCGACCGCCACCCCCACCACTGGCCCTTCACCCACGCCTCTCGCCTGCCCCGACCTGGTGCAGAACGGCTCCTTCGAGAATAATGCGGCGTGGGTACACCCTATCACCCCGGCCCAGGGGAACTACACCACTGAGACGGCCCTGACCGGCGCGCGCTCGATGCGCCTCGGCATCGTCCCGCCCAAGCCTGATACCTACGCCTACAGTACGGCCTACCAGCAGTTGAGTATCCCGGCCAACGTGACCCAGGCCAGGCTCGTCTTCTGGTACAAGCCCTATACCGAGGAAGCGCCCTGGTCGGCCAAGGCCGAGGAGGACTGGAGCTGGTACAACCCGGCTGATGTCATCGAGGGCCGCCTCAACAGCCGTGAGGACGCCAACAAGGTCAGCGCGCCCGACTGGGCCTACACCCGCGACTGGCAGGAGGCTCTCATCCTCGACGCCAACTACCGCGTCAAGGATGTGGTCTTCCGCAGCCTGTCCAACTCTGGCGAGTGGACCCGCGTCGAGTATGATCTGACGCGCTTCAAGAATCAGACGATCAATATCTACTTCAACGCTCTGAACAACGGCACGGGCGGCCGCCGCACCTGGATGTTCGTCGATGACGTGGCGATGTTCGCCTGCGTCGGCCCCGTCCCACCGACAGCGACCCCGGTCCCCACGGCTACCCCCGCACCCGGCTGTAGCGAGCTGATTCTCAACGGCGGCTTCGAGGCCAACGCCTACTGGCAGCACCCCATCACGCCGTTCCGGGGCAACTA
>CAZJJF010000554.1:235-2179 GCA_964546245.1 uncultured Anaerolineales bacterium | reverse complement strand
CATCCCGCGCACCCTGGCCCTGACCGTCTACGGCGACCTCGACCTGTCCATCATCGACGAGATGCCGCCAGGCCGCACCCCCATCAAGACCAAGTGGGTCACGCCCCGCGAGCGCGAGCGGGCCTATACGTTCGTCGACGCGCAGGCGCGCCAGGGTCGGCAAGCCTTCGTCATCTGCCCGCTGATCGAAGAGTCGGAGAACATGGAAACCCGCGCCGCCGTACAAGAGTATGAGCGCCTACAACAGCACGTCTTTCCACACTTGCGTTTGGGACTACTTCACGGTAAGATGAAGTCCGCCGACAAAGAAGCCGCCATGGCCGCCTTCTACGCGGGTGAGACCCAGGTGCTCGTATCTACCTCCGTCGTCGAGGTGGGCATCGATGTCCCCAACGCGACGGTGATGCTGGTCGAAGGCGCCAACCGCTTCGGATTGGCCCAGCTGCACCAGTTTCGAGGCCGCGTGGGGCGAGGCGAGTATCAGTCGTACTGCCTGCTGGTCGCCGACGAGGAGATCAGCGAGGTGGGCAAGACCCGCCTGGAAGCTATGGAACGCACGCAGAACGGCTTCGAATTGGCAGAAGAGGATCTGAAGCTACGCGGCCCCGGCGAGTTCTTTGGCACGCGCCAGAGCGGTCTGCCTGATCTCATTGTCGCCCAACTCAGCGACGTGGCGACATTGGAGCAGGCGCGAGGCGCGGCCGAAGAGCTATTTACCCGTGACCCCGACCTGTCGGCGCCCGAGCATCAAGGCTTGCGCGCCGCCGTCGACAAGTTCTGGGCGGGCGAGGGAGACCTCAGTTAATCGCCCTCAATGGAGAGTGTCGTCCGTGCCTGTCGCCATCTATCCCGCCAGCTTCGATCCCATCCATCTCGGCCACGCCGACATCGCCCGCCGCGCCACGCGCCTGTTTGACCGCGTCGTTGTCGGCGTTTATGACCGCCCCAACAAGAAGCTGATGTTCAGCGCGCGCGAACGGGTCGACATGGCCCGTATCACCCTGGCCGACATCCCAAACATCGACGTCGTCGTCTACAGCGGCTTGACTGTGGACTTCGCCCGCGCCCACGGCGCGACGGTCATTGTGCGCGGCCTGCGCATGCCTACCGACTTCGAGTGGGAGCATCAGTTAGCGCAGACCAACCAGAAACTGGCGCCCGAAGTAGAAACGGTGTGCCTGATGACCAGTCCCCAGTACGGCTTCATCAGTTCCACCATTGCCCGTGACGTAGCCATGCTCGGCGGTCCCCTGGAAGACCTTGTTCCGGCCGCCGTCATCCCCGCCCTGCGGCAGCGTGCGGCCGAGATCAACGGCGACCCTCAATCTATCATCATCCCTATGGCACACCTTGACACATGAGCGACATAGACTACGTCGTCGACCGCCTCGAAGACCTCACCCAGCAGAGTCCGCGTGTTCCTATGACCGGCAAGATGCTGGTTGACGAGGACGTCTTGCAGCGCCTGATTGAACAGCTGCGCGAGGCGATTCCCGTGCAGTTGCGCGAAGCCAATCGCGTCCTCCAGGAGCGCGACTCTATCATCGCTCAGGGTGAAGACAAGGCGGCCGGCATCATCCGCCTCGCCCAGGAGCAGTCGGACCAGATGACCAGTGAATCGTCTGTCCTGCTGCGCGCCGAGGGTGAGCGCCGCGCCATCCTGGAGCGCGCCGAGGCAGACGCCGCCCAGATTCGGGAGACGGCGGGCCGCGAGGCCACGGTGATTCGTGAGGAAGTCGACGACTACGCTTTGAGTGTGCTGCGCGACCTGGAGCGCACCCTCGCCAGCTACCAACGCACCCTGGCCAACGGCATCGCCCTGCTGCGCCAGACGCGCGGCCAGCCACCCATTGCCCCACCGGCGCCCCCCCCCGCCACCCCCGCCGCCGCCACCGCCGCGCCGCCCGCGGCCGCCGCCCGCGCCTCGCCGGCCAGCAGCGGGCA
>CAZJJF010000554.1:0-225 GCA_964546245.1 uncultured Anaerolineales bacterium | reverse complement strand
GCCGCGTGTCGCCAGCCCCTCGCCCCGCGCGACCCGCCCCCCCGCCACCAGTGGCAGCGATACGAAGGCGGCCGAGAGTTAGCCCTGCCCTCGACAGGGCTTGCCCGCTGCCCGCCCCCCCGTTTTGTCCCCCACCCCACCCCAGAGTATACTTTGAGGGTTCGAACCTGGGCGCACTTGCCCACAGGAGGACCCGTGCAATGCACTGTGGCGCAGCTCATGAAA
>CAZJJF010000553.1:0-2192 GCA_964546245.1 uncultured Anaerolineales bacterium | reverse complement strand
TCGTTGGGTCATGGGATTCTCCTTGGATGCGACCACCGACCACGGAGGACTTGAAAGCCAGGGCTTCCCAGGCTTCGCCCTGCCAACCTGCAAACCTTTGGCGGTGGTCGGTGGTCAGTGGTCGGTGGTCAGTGGTCGGTGGTCTCATAACGCCAGCGCCGCCGCGCCCAGCAGGGCCACGTCCGGCCCCAGCGCGCTGACGGCGAGGCGGTCTGGCCGCCACATGTCGCGGAAGACGTAAGACTCGGCGGCCAGACGGTCGAGTTCGCGAACGATGGCGGCCGTCAGGCGGTTACCCGCCTGGGCCAGCCCGCCGCCCAGCACGACAATATCGGGGTCGTACAGCATGATGAGGTCCTCGACGGCGCGGCCGAGGTACTGCCCCGTGCGCTCCACGATTGCCTGCGCCAGGGCGTCGCCCGCATCGGCAGCGGCGAACACCATGCGGGTCGTGACGGGGCCGCCCGCCGCCAGCTCGCGCAGAGTCGTCGCCGCGCCGGCGGCCACGGCCTGCTGGGCGCGGGCCGCAATGCCCGGCCCCGAGGCGATGGCCTCCAGGCAACCTCGCGCCCCGCACTTGCAGAGCAGGCTATCAGGGTCGGCGACCAGATGGCCGAGTTCACCTGCCAGGCCGCCCGCGCCGCGATACAGCCGCCCCTCGATGACGGTGCGCGCCGCCACGCCTGTGCCCAGGCTCAGATACACCAGGCTGTCGCGACCTCGACCCGCCCCGTAACGCGCTTCGCCCAGCGCGCCGACGCTGACATCGTTCTCGATGCGGCAAGGCACGCCCAGCGCGGCCTCCAGCGTCGCCACAACCGGCGCGTCCCGCCAGCCCAGGTTCACCGACAGCAGACCCAGCCCGCGCACCGGGTCCACCTTGCCGGGGATACCCAATCCAACACCGACAATGTCGCTAGCCGTTGGTCCTGCGTCAGCCAGGACAGCCTCGATAGCGGCCTGGATACTCGTCAGCGTCGCCTCGACACCACTCACGTCCGTGGCGCGCTGGACACGATGGGTGATGCGTCCGTCGCTGTCGACAAGGGCGGCGGCGATCTTCGTGCCGCCTACGTCGACGCCAATGCCCCGATGCACATGAGGAGTCAAGCCCAGTTCCTCCAGAATTGCCATTATTGGTCCAGTCCTCGTACAATAGCGGTAGCAAGTAGTCTAGACAGGCTACCCGAAGCTAAAACCCCACACTGGAGCGCCACCAATGCCTGAACCTGTATTCATCCCCCAACCCTGGCGCGTCGAGCGGCGCGCGGGCCAGTTCCCTCTCGACGTCCACACCACAATCTGGGTCGCCGCCCGTGCCACGCCCGGCGTACGCTTCGCCGCCCAGCACCTCGCCGACGCCATCACCACCGCCACGGGCCTGACGCCGAAGCTGGCGGTAGCCCCCGACGACATCCCGCTGTTTGGCCTGCTGCTTGGCCCCGAAGCCGGGCGTCCCAGCCCGCTGACGCTGACCGAAACCGAGGCGACGGAGCTCGGCGGCGAAGGCTACGCCCTCGAGGTCAGCCCGGCCGGCGTCGCTCTCGCCGCGCCCGCCGAGGCGGGTCTCTTCTGGGGCGTCCAGACCCTCATCCAGGCCCTGCAAACAAGCGGGCGCCGCCTGCCGGCCATGCGCATTGAGGACCGGCCCGTTCTCGCCACCCGTGGCCTGATGCTCGATGCCTCACGCGGCCGCGTACCGACCCTGGACTACCTCAAGCGGCTGGTCGATCTGCTGTCGTTCTTCAAGATGAACCAGTTCCAGGTGTATATCGAGCACACCTTCGAGTTCAGCCGCCGCCGCGAGTTCGGTCAGCGCGCCGGGGCCTACACCGGCGCCGAGATGCGCGCCTTGGACGAGTACGCCCGCGCCCGTCACGTCGAGTTGGTTCCCAACCTCCAGTCCTACGGCCACCAGCGCGCCCTGCTCAGCCTGCCCGAGTACGAGCACCTGGCCGAGACCAAATGGCGGTGGACCCTGACCCCCGCTAACGAGGAGACCTACGCCCTGCTCGACGAGATGTACGGCGAGATGCTGCCCAACTTCTCGTCCACCCAGTTCAACGTCGATTGCGACGAGTCATGGGACCACGGCCTGGGCCAGTCGAAGGCATTGGCCGACGCGCGCGGCACGGGCCGCCTGTACCTCGACCACATTCTGCGCCTGCGCGACCTGGCCGCCAGGCACGGCC
>CAZJJF010000552.1:0-2196 GCA_964546245.1 uncultured Anaerolineales bacterium | reverse complement strand
TGGTCTCAAGTTCGTCGCCCTGGCGACCCTGGCGCTGCTGATGGTGGCGCTGCTGGTCGCGGCGGCGTCGCCCGCCCTCGCCCAGGAGGGCAAGAATCCGAACCCCGGCGTTCTCCCGCCCAACGCTCACCCCCACGGCAAGTCCTACGACGAGTAGTCGGCGGCGTGGTGGCAGTGGGTGTTCTCGATTCCCGCCTCCACCAATCCGCTCCTCGATGCCAACGGCGACTACTGTCACGAAGGACAAAGCGGCAAGGTATGGTTCCTGGCCGGATCGTGGGTCGGTCCCGTCGAGCGCCACTGCACGATTCCCACCGGCACGGCTCTATTCTTCCCGGTGCTCAACGCTGCCTTCGGTGCGTCGGTGTTCGACTGCGAACCAACAGTGCCCGGCGTAGCGTGCGACGTGGAGACACTCCGCCTGGCAGCCGCCGCACCCATGGATGCGGCAACCGATCTCAACGCCACAATCGATGGGGTTGTTGTGCGCAAGCTGAAGGCCTATCGTACCCAGTCGCCAGTGTTCCCGATCACGGCGCCCCCGGACGGCCTCATCCCGTCTGGGACGGCCGGGCCGAACGTCTCCGATGGCTACTGGCTGTTCCTGAACCCACTGCCGCCAGGCGACCATACCATCAGCTTCGGCGGCGTCGTGCCAGGTTGGTTCTCCACGGAAGTCACCTACATCATTACCGTGACGCCCCGTCGGTGAGCGCCGCCCGTCGTCTCGACGACGCTGCGCCGACTTCGGGGAACCTGATGCAGCAGACCCTGACGGTCATAGTGGCCGTTAGGGTCTCGCCTGTGGCGCGTTGGCTATCGCCTGACTCTCTGGGCGCGGGTCAGGCTAGGCGGCGATGCGCTCGGCAGCGGCCAGGCGCGCCGCCGCGTGTCGCCGGCCCAGCGCGCCGGCCACCGCCGTGGCGACCACGCTCGCGACGAGCAGCAGGCCGATGATGCCCAACGCTTGTTGCAGGTCGAGGCGGTCGGCGGCCCAGCCCAGGACCAGCGGGGTCAGCAGGATGCCGAAGCCGCCAATGAGGGCCAGGCGCGTCATCGCCAGGTCGGTCTGGCCGTCGGCCACGCCGTCGGCGAGGGCCACGACGAAGGGGTAGAGGTTGGAGATGCCCAGGCCCACGATGAACAGCCCCACCAGACGCAGCGGTAGCGACGGCGCGAGCCAGAAGAGCAGGAAGCCAACGGCGGCGACGGCCTGTTGCAGGTACATCTGGCGCACGCCGCGAACCCGCTCGGCAATCCACCGCCCGGAGAAGCGGCCGATGACCATGGCGGTAAAGAAGATGCTCATCCAGCGCACGCCCTCGGCCGTCGCCAGCCCGCCGGACTGCGCCAGGTAGGTCCCGCCCCAGGCGATGATGCCCCACTCGACCGCGACGACCAGGAACTGGACAAAGGCGTACATCCAGAACGCGCCGGGCAGGCGGGGATGTGGCTTCCCGTCGCTGGGTGGGGCGAGGGTGGCGGCCGGCAGGGGCACGCGCCAAAAGGCGAGGGCCAGGGGTACGAGCAGCGCCGCCGCCGCCAGGGTGGCCCCGCGCCAGCCCAGCCCCAGGCTGACCGCCGTGCCCACCCAGAAGGGCGCAACAATGGTCGCCATGCTCGCCACGCCGCTCGCCTCGGCCAGGGCTGCGCCGCGTAGCGGACCGTAGTAGTCGGACAGGCTGGCCTGCAACGTGACCATCAGCAGCGCCGCCGAGATACCCAGCACGAAGGAGCTACCCAGGGATACGACGGCGTTGGGGCTGACGGCGATGAGGCTCGCGCCCAGGGCGATGCCCGCCGCCCCGCGCCACACGGCTGCCCCGCGCCCCCAGGCGCGCAGGATGCGCTCGCCGACCAGGCCAATGAGGACCGTGCCCGTCGCCATTAGAGTCAGGTGCAGGCTACCCAGGGTGAACGTCAGTGCGTAGTCCTGGCGCAGGAAGGGGATGAGCGCGCTGACGATTGTGGTCATCAGGCCGAAGTAGGCCAGCGACAGGTAGGCGAACCAGGTGAAGCGGGTACGGGTGTAATGGGTTGTCATTCCAATTGATAGGCCTCGTCCAGCAACTCGATGGGGTGGGCGACGCGCATGGTCAGGCCGCGCTGGCGGACGCCCGATTGCAGCTGGAGCAGGCAGCCGGGGTTGGGCGCGGCCAGTACCTCGGCGTGGGTCGTCGCGACGTTGTCCATCTT
>CAZJJF010000551.1:0-2202 GCA_964546245.1 uncultured Anaerolineales bacterium | reverse complement strand
CCCGGGATCACCGGGACGCGACGACCGACGACCGCCCACCCCCCCCGGCTCAGCCACGGGGCAGCGGGCCCAGCGGTCGTCGGCCGTCGGTCGTCGGTCGTCGGCCGTCGGTCGTCGGTCGTCGGTCGTCGGTCGTCGGTCGTCGGTTGTCGGTCGTCGGTCGTCGGTCGTCGGTCGTCATTCCACCGTCACGCTCTTCGCCAGGTTGCGCGGCTGGTCCACGTCGCAGCCGCGAGCGACGGCGATGTGGTAGGCGAACAACTGTAAGGGCACGCTGTTGACGATGGGCGACAGCGCCTCGACCGTTGGCGGGGCGAACAGGACATAGTCGGCGTAGCGGTGAGCATCGGCCGCGCCGGCCGTCGCCAGGGCAATGACCTTCGCCCCCCGCGCCCGCACCTCCTGGATATTGCTCATGGTCTTGGCGTAGGTCGCGCCGTCGGTGGCGACGACCAGGCACGGCAGGCTGGCGTCGAGCATGGCGATGGGGCCGTGCTTCAACTCGCCGGCCGGGTAGCCCTCGGCGTGAATGTAGCTCAACTCCTTGAGCTTCAGCGCGCCTTCCAGGGCGGTCGGGAAGTTAGGGCCGCGCCCCATGTAGAAGAAGCTGCGCGCCTGGGCGAACCGAATAGCGACGGCCTCCACGGCCTCGTCCACCTGGAGGGCAGCCTCCACCTGCTGCGGCAGGCGGGCCAGGGCGGCGGCGAGGCTGGCGGCCTGCGCGGCGGGCAGCGCGCCTCGTTGCTGGCCCAGGTACAGGGCGAGCAGGGCCAGGGCTGTCTGCTGGCCGAGGTACGACTTACTGGCGGCAACGCTGATCTCCGGCCCGACACGCAGGGACAGACTCGCATCGGCGTAGCGGGTGATGGTGCTGCCGACGACATTGGTGACGGCGAGTGTCTGCGCGCCTGCGTCGCGGGCCAGGTACAGGCTCGCGAGGGTGTCAGCCGTTTCGCCCGACTGGCTAACGACGATGACCAGTGTCCGCTCGTCGATGAGGGGATCGGCGTAGCGAAACTCAGAGCCGATAGCCGCTTCGGTGGGCAGCCTTGCCCAGCTTTCCATCAGGCTACGGCCCAACAGGCAGGCGTGGTAGGCCGTGCCGCAGGCGACCCGGCGCACCTTGTCGACGCGGGTCAGGTCCAGGCCGTCCAACTCTGGGAGACTCACCCGCCCGCCGTCGAGGCGGCCACGCAGGCAGTCGCGCAGGCGGTCGGGCTGCTCGTAGACCTCCTTGACGAAGAAGTGGGGGTAGCCGCCCTTCTCGGCGGCGTCGACGTCCCACGTCACCTCGAAGGCGTCGCGCGCGACCGGCTGCCCGTCGAGGGTGGTGATGGTCACCTGCCCGCCGCGCAGGGTGACGACCTCGCCGTCCTCCAGTAGCAGGGCGCGGCGGGTGTAGGGTAGCAGGGCGGGGATGTCCGACGCGATGAAGCCCTCACCGTCGCCGATGCCGACAACCAGCGGCGAGAAATGACGCGCGCCGACCAGCACCGCCGGGGCGGAGCGGCTGAGGGTGGCGATGGCATACGCGCCCTCGATGCGGCGCAGGGCGCGGCGCACGGCGGCCGGGTAGTCGTCGCGCTGCCGGTCCCACTCCTCGCCGATGAGATGGGCCAGCACCTCCGTGTCGGTCTCGGAGGCGAAGACGTGGCCCTGGGCGGCAAGCTCGGTGCGCAGCGTTGCGTAGTTCTCAATGATGCCGTTGTGGACGACGACGATGTCGCCGGATGGGTCGGTGTGGGGGTGGGCGTTGATGGTGGTGGGTGCGCCGTGGGTGGCCCAACGTGTGTGGCCGACGCCCAGGCAACCTGTGGGCGTGGCGCCATTCAGCGTCTCAATGAGGCGGCTTAGTTTACCCTCGGACTTGACGATGGCGATGCGCTGGTCCGGCTCGATGACGGCGATGCCCGCCGAGTCGTAGCCGCGATATTCCAGCCGCTTGAGGCCTTCCAGCAAGATGGGCGCGGCGGCGCGGTGGCCGCTATAGGCAACAATACCGCACATGGGAGTCCCTCCAGGTGGCATCGACGCCGCCCGGCGCGGCGCACGCTGCGCCGGCGCGGCCGTCGTCACGGGGCCACGACGCGGGTCGCTTGTGGTCGTCGGTCACCCGACGGCTTTCGACACGGTCTGTATTGGAGGGGAAGACGAAGGGCTGTGGCGCGCCCTGGAGGCATCCGCCGATCTACTCGATTTTCC
>CAZJJF010000550.1:0-2205 GCA_964546245.1 uncultured Anaerolineales bacterium | reverse complement strand
CAACTCCTTTGTCTCTACATTAGGCGTCACAATACGGGCGCGGACGATGCTCACCTCGATGGGCTGCGGCGTCCCGACGCGCTGCACGGTCAGGCGCACGGTCGTTCCGGCCGGGCCGCGAATCAGGCTGCCCAGGTCGTCAGCGCTGCTACCGGCGATGCTCATATCGTCGATGCGCACAATCTGATCGCCGGCGCGCAGCCCGGCCTTCTCGGCGGGCGAGCCGGGCATGGGCGCGACGATGACGACCCGGCCATCGCGGTCGCCGACCTCGATTCCGATGCCTTCGAACGCGCCGTTGAGGGAGTCGTTGAGCCGCTGATACTCGTCGGGGTCGTTGAACCCGCTAAAGGTGTCGCCCAGGCTGCGCACCATGCCCCGACTCGCCCCACGCACCAGCGCCACGTCGTTGACGGGGCGGGTCAGATAGTCGGCGTGAATCAGCGTCCAAACTTCGGTGAAGGCGGCGAAGGCGTCCTGAACCTCCTTCTCCGTGCTGGGTGGCAGGCTGGGCGCGCGGGTCGGCTGGCGAGGCACGACGCGCTCGGTGGGCGTGGGGAAGGGCGTCACACTGGGAACGGGTGTGGCCGTCGCCGTGGGCAGCGGCGTCGCGGTCAGCTCCGCCGTCGCGCTCGCGACGGGGGCGGCGCTGGCGGGCAGCGGCGTGCCGCCCGACCGCAGCCAGGGTAGCGGCGCGAAGTTGCCAGTCAGGTAGCCCGAGGCAAACAGGACCACCGCCGTAACGAGAACCACGCCGGAAGTCCAGACTGAACGCTGCATCTAGGTCCCCTTCTCCGTGACGCTGCCCGTGAGTTCGTCTAGGGCATCCAATACTGCCGCCACATCCTGCGCCGTCTCCGCTCGTCCCCAGGCATTGACGATCTGTTGCGTCTCCTGCGTCACCCGGTAGCTGCGGCCGCCGCGCGTCACGAGCGCCGTCGGCCCCTCGCTCACCAGGCGCACCCGCTGGTAACGTACCATCCCCGCGGCGTCGATCCAGACCGTGCGGGGCGCGCCGTCGTCGCGGCGGCCCATAAGGCTGATGACCTCAGGGGCCACCGCCGCCGGGGTCGTGTCGGTCTGCGCCTCGACTGCGAAACCGCGCTCCTCCAGCGCCGCGAGCGCCTGGGGTGACTGTAACATGGACGTCATCATGGCCCCCCCGGCCAGTCGGCCTCAAACGAGTCCCGCAGCCGCCGCAGGCCGGCCGGGTCATCGATGATAATCCCCAACTCGCGGTTATTGTCCAGCGAGTTCGCGGTCAGGTTGATCGACCCCAGGTAGGCGCGCGTCCCGTCCACGATGATGAGCTTGGTGTGGGGGTAAGGGTCATCCAGCCGCCGCAGTTGTGCCCCGCGCTTCGTCATGGCGTCCAGATCGGCGAGACTCAGGTCGCCCGCCTCGGCCGGCGGCAGAATCACGCGCACCTTTACCCCCCGCTGCGCCAGGTTGCCCAGCGTCCGCGTCACGTTGGCGTCGGTCAGTACCTCGGCCTCGATCTCCACCGAAGCCGTTGCCGAGGCCAGCAAGGCCAACAGGCGGTCGCGGGCATTGTTCGGACTCCATACCAAATCGGCGTCGCTCACCGCCACGTCGCGCCGCGACCAGTCGGCATCGAACACCCTGGCGATCTCGGCCACGCGAGTTGGGTTGGTATCGATGACGCCGTGCTCGCGATTCTTGGTGAAGGACGACGGCGTCAGGTTGAGCGTCATAATCAGCGCCACCGCGTCGTCAACCACGACGCTCTTCTGGTGGGTGTAGCGAAAGGTGGGGTTGCCGTCACGCACCTGAACCCCTGCCGCCCTCAGCTTCGCCACGTCGTCGCGACTGGCCGGGCCGCCGCCGAAGGGGTTTGGCTCGACCAGCACGCGCACGTCCACCCCGCGTTGGTGGGCGCGCATCAACTCGTCCACCACGTCGTTGTCAATGAGCAGGTAGATGGTCAGCCGAATTGACTCTCGCGCGCCGCGTAGCGCGTTGATCAGCGGTGTGCGTCCATCGTCGGGCATGACCATCACGGCCAGGGCGGGCGTCGTGCCGGGCGCGGCCACCTCGCGCGGCGCGGCGACTGGCGGCGAGCTGACTCCACGGCACGCCCCCAGCAGCCCGGCCAGCAGCGCGAGCGCCAGCAGCAGCGCCCAGCCTGCGCTGGGTGGGGCCACCCGGCGCGCGCCGTTTTCGGTCAGTCCCCCGCCCTGCCTG
>CAZJJF010000549.1:0-2212 GCA_964546245.1 uncultured Anaerolineales bacterium | reverse complement strand
AGGGGGACGGGCGGGGCGGCGGCGGGCGCAGGAGCGGCGCAGCCGACGACAAAGAGCAGCAGCACGAGAGCTAACGGTACGGTACGCACAGGCTTCTCCTCAGGCGAGGTAGTTTCGGCTACGGAGAAGCGTACTCGTTCCAGAACCTGGTGGCAAATGCCGACCACTGACCGCTGACCACCGACCACAGGCCGACGACCACTGACCACCGACGACGGACGACCACTCAGATAAGGCGGGGAGTGGTGCAGGCGAAGAAATGTAGGCGAAGAATCATACCTGGTGGACCCGAGTGGTGCAGGCGAAGAAGTGTAGCAGACGAATCATCCCTCTTGGCCAGGGTAAGTGGCGCAGCCGTGAAAGTGTAGTATACGGGTCAACCCTGGGCGGGAGGCGCTGCCTCGATTGTAGCACAGAATCGGGGGCAACCGGCGGGTGATGGCGGCAAAGAGTTGACGGGTCTGGCGGGGGGGCTAAGGAGCAGGGTAGGGAAACCCTGCCCCTACAGCCACTCCCCTGTAAGTATCGGGGCCAGCGCGCAACTCTCCCCGCGTCAATCGCACCGCGGGGGCATGGCCGCGCCGCCCGACGCGCTTGACAATCTTGCTCACTTAGCGCAACGGTTGCCTCTCAGTTCGGCAGGGACCGCTGCGGCGGGAAAGGATGAGACCTGACAAATCTGCCATTCGCGCTGGTTTTACCCACACAGTTCCGGCGCGGCCTGCCGGGCGAAGGGGTCGGTGCAGTCGCCCCAGACGCGGTAGCCGGCCCCGCCCTGCCAGGCCGGACGCAGCTGGGGGGCGGGCATCGGGCGGGCCAGCATGACGAGGCCGGCCGCCTCCATCGTGACCAGCTCGCGGGGCGTGACGGCGACGGTCGCCGCAGCATCAGGCGACGCGAGGCCGTCGGCTGCGGCGGCCGCAATGGGCATGGGCCGCGGGCTGACAGCGCTGTGCTGGCTGACGACGGCGTTAGCGACGATCACGGCCAGGGCCAGGACGGGGACGACGGACAGGAAGCGGCGCAACGGGGTCAACTTGGTCTGAGCAGGAGCGTACATCAGTCCGGTCTCCTTTCGCATTTGTCAGATCGGTGGTATACTGGGGCGGCTTGTCATCGGGCTTGTGCGCTCATTGAACCACAAGCCCCAGGTGCGCTACAGTCGGTCACCGATACAGGCAGCGGCACAAAAAGCGACATAGTGCGATGGCATGCGGAGGCGACGGCCTATGAATGACGCTCTCTCCTTCGGCCAGTGGCTGAGACGACGGCGGCGCAGTCTCGACTGGACCCAGCGCGATCTGGCACAGCGCGTCGGCTACTCCGAGCATACCATCCGCAAGATCGAGGCGGATGAGCTGCGCCCGTCGCGGGCGATGGCCGAGGCCCTGGCCGAGGCGTTGGGCCTCCCGCCTGAGGAACGGGCCACCTTCGTCCGCTTCGCCCGCGACCGTCAGGTCGGCGACGACAGCATGGCTTTGCCTGCGACGCCCCTTAGCCCCACGCCCGCTGCCCCGCGCCCCTCGACCCTGCCCACACCCCCCACCCCCCTCATCGGCCGCGAGACCGAACTGGATGCCATCCAGGCCCTACTGTCGCGCCCCGACACGCGCCTGGTGACCCTGACCGGCGTCGGCGGCACGGGCAAGACGCGGCTGGCCCTGGAGGTTGCCGCCCGTTTCGACGACGACCCTTCGCCAGCTGGCTCAGAGCTTGCCCTGAGTGCAACGAAGGGGCAGGCGTTCGCCGACGGCGTGTCCTTCGTCAACCTGGCTCCCCTCAGCAACCCCGCCCTCGTCGCAGCGGCCATTGCCCAGGCCCTCGACGTGCGCGAGCAGCCCAACCAGCCCCTCCTCGCCAGCCTCATTGACGCTCTGCGCGACAAGCGGATGCTCCTCTTGCTGGACAACTTCGAGCAGGTGGCGGAGGCCGCGCCCGCCGTGGCCGAGGTACTGGCGGGCGCGCCGCATCTCAAGGTCCTAGTGACGAGCCGTGCGCCGCTCCACCTGCGGGGTGAGCACGAGGTCACCGTGCCGCCGCTGGCGACGCCGGACATGTGGCGGCTGCCGCCGCTGGAACAACTGGCCGAGGTCGAGGCGGTGCGTCTGTTCGTCGAGCGTGCCCAGGCGGCGCAGGCCGACTTCGCGCTGACCGCGGCCAACGCCCCAGCCGTGGCGGCCATCTGTCACCGGCTGGATGGGCTACCGCTGGC
>CAZJJF010000548.1:0-2223 GCA_964546245.1 uncultured Anaerolineales bacterium | reverse complement strand
CTTTGGTTCCCCAGCATAAATCCGCAAAAAAATCATCATCCATATGGGTGATGACAATCATCATCGATTAGATTATTATCTAATCAACAAAGATTGTCACAGGAGGGACGTATGTTGGACCTTCAGCAGCAGCTAACCGACGAACGTAGCCGCGACTATCAGCGCACAGCCCTCAAGCATCATCAGGCAGGAGAGATGCTCGGCCAGCGCCAGCCCATCAACCGTTTCTACGCGCCTGCCCTGGACCGCCTGGGTCACGTCCTCATTGCGACAGGCCTCAATCTGCGCACCCGCTACGGGTGTCTGGACCTCGGCGAGGGTATCGAGGCATGAGCGAGCCGCGTCACGGCTGCCGCGCCTGCGCCATCCTGTAGGCTAGCCAGCGCGGCAAAGTGACTCTGAGGATTTCGTCGTGGATACGCCCCTGATTGGTTGGGATTGCGGTACGGCCTACGACATGTTCGTGAGCCTTCATATGCTCCACCAGCCCGAGCGCTATCACCTGCGCGCCACCTGGGCGTCGGGGATGCGCTCGCGGCTGCCCAGTGATGCCCGCGAGACTCTAGAGTACGCGGAGGTAACCGTCTTCGACCGCCGTCCCACCCATTGGGTGTACAGCCTGCCACAGCCCAAGGACGGCGACACCGTTCTGCGCGCCCTGGCGCGCATCCCGCCCTTGATGCGCCTGCCGACCCTCACGCTGCGCCCCGACACAAACCCGGCCGTGGCGGTCATCCTCATGGACATCGCCGAGCGCGGCGCGTGGGACAGCCGCGACCTGACGGAGTTCCGCGCCACGTATCGCCGCCCCCAGTGCGCCGACCAGATGTCGGTGCAGGACGCGGCGGCCACCCTGTCGGTGTGGGCGGATGCGGCGGCCTTCGGCGAGCGCTACCTGGCGGCGCTAACGGCCTACCACGAGGCCTTCTTCGCTGAGGAGGAACGCCGCATTCGCCCCGCCCTGGATATCGCCCTCCAGCGCGCCCAGTCGCTCGCCCGCGAGTTGGACTTCCCGGCCCTCATCGACGCCTTGACCGCGGACGTTGGCTACGAGATTCTGCCCAGGACACCCCAGGTAGTTCTCGCCCCCTCCTATTGGGTGACGCCCCAACTGTTCGTCGGCTGGGCTGCCCCCGACAAGCCGATCTACCTGTTCGGCGCGCGGCCCCTCGGCGCGTCGCTAGTGCCGGGCGAGCCGGTCTCCGACGACCTGGTAGACACGCTCAAGGCGCTGTCAGACTCCACGCGGCTGCGCATCCTCCAACTTCTCGCCGCTAACCCCCAGACGCCGACGCAGCTGGCGGGCCGCCTGCGCCTGCGCGCCGCTACCGTCATCCACCACCTCAAGCAGTTGCAGGCCGTAGGGTTGGTGCGCGTCCGCAGCAAGGTGGGCAAGGAGCGGGTCTACGCGGCGCGGCCGGAAGCGGTGGCGACAACCTTCGAGGCGCTGCGCGAGTTTATCGAGTCGAGCGGCAAGGACGGGTAACACGGGTGCGGGTCAGCGCATCCTATGCCTGTGAAAGCCCCACCATGCTATCCATCTCAGGAGACCCCCCATGAAGCTCGACCTGCCTCCCTCTACTGTCCAGTTGTCCATCGACGACCTGCGCCGCTGGACCACCACCATGATTGATACTCAACTGGCGCTCATCGCCGAGGCGACCGACGCCGACGTCGTCTTCCAGCCCGACGATCCAGAGGCCAATGATACCTTTGCCGTCACGGAGGGGGAGGTCAACCTGCCCTGGTCGCTGGGGCATCTCATCGTCCATGTCACAGCCTCGTCGGAGGAATCGGCGTTCCTGGCCGCCGAGCTGGCCCGTGGCGTGCCGTTCCACGGCCGCTCGCGCGCCGAAGTGCCGTGGCAGACGGTGGCCACAGTGGCCCAATGCAGGCAGCGCCTGGAAGAGAGCCGCCGCATGCGCCTGGCAAGCCTCGACCTGTGGCCCGACAGCCCCGACCTGGAAAACAGCTACGCGCCGCGGGAAGGTGCGCCGGAGTATAACGCGATTCGCCGCTTCATGGGTGGCCTGCGCCACGACAACAGCCACGTTGAGCAGATCGCCGAGGTCATGCGCCAGGCCAAAGCCGCCCGCATCCCCGCTTGGTGAGCCGTCACCCTCAGTCGCACGCAGGCCGCCGCGGACACGGAGGGCACGAAGAAGACGCATAACAGTCTTCTTCGTGCCCTCCGTGAGCTTTTTGCCTATGACGAACGGGAAG
>CAZJJF010000547.1:0-2227 GCA_964546245.1 uncultured Anaerolineales bacterium | reverse complement strand
TACTCCTCGAGGGGTAGCCTGCGAACACGCCTGCTGCTGTCGTACCTGGCCGTCGTCGGGGTGGGTCTGATGACTCTGTTCCTGGCGACCCTGGCCCTCGGTCCCACCCTCTTCGACCGGGTGATGGGGCACATGATGGGGCCGGGTGGGATGATGGGGAGCATGGTGGGTGGGATAATGGCGGGCGTGCAGGCGAGCACGACCCAGGCCTTCCGGACCGCCATGTTCCAGGCCCTCGCCCTTAGCGCGCTGGCGGCCGGCCTCGCGGCCGTCGTGGTGAGTCTCCTGGTCTCGTCGCGCATCGTCACGCCGATTCAGCGGCTAGTAGGGGCCAGCCAGCGCATCGCGGCCGGCCACTACACCGAGCGGGTTCCCGTCAGTGGTCAGGATGAGCTGGCGACGCTGGCAACCCAATTCCATGTCATGGCCGAGGAGTTGGAGACAGTCGAGCGGCGGCGTGTTGCCCTGATCGGGGATGTGGCCCACGAGTTACGGACCCCCCTGGCGACACTGGAGGGGTACACCGAGGGACTGCTGGACGGCGTCGTGCAGCCCACAGCGGCGACGTGGGCGGCGCTTCACGACGAGGTGGGCCGTCTGACACGCCTGGTGCAAGACCTCCAGGAGCTGTCGCGCGCCGAGGCGCACCAGCTGCCAATCTCGCCCTCCCCGCAGGCCCCTGTCGATCTGGTCGACACGGCCGTGGCGCGGTTGATGCCCCAGTTCAACGAGAAAGGCATTGATCTGGTCGTCCAGGTCCCATCGACGCTTCCTCGCGTCCAGGCCGACCCCGACCGTATCACCCAGGTTCTCATCAACCTGCTGGGCAATGCCTTGCGCTACGCCCCCCAGCATGGAACCGTCACCGTGACCGCCGAGCGAAGCGATCCCTCGGTCGTCTTTCACGTCGCCGACACGGGTATCGGTATCGCCAGCGGGGACTTGCCCCATGTTTTCGAGCGTTTCTACCGCGTCGACAAGGCCCGCTCCCGCGCCCTGGGTGGCGCGGGCATCGGCCTGACCATCGCCCAGGCTCTCGTCGAAGCCCACGGCGGCCAGATCTGGGCTGCCAGTCCCGGCCCCGGCCAGGGCGCGACCTTCTCCTTCTCGCTGCCTCTCGCGCCCTGACGCCTCAGCCATCTTGACCCAATCTTGAACAATGCAGGCATCCGCGCTTGATGTGGACATGCTATCCTGCCTGTAGACAAGCTACGCGGCGTACCAACGCCGCCAGATCATCAAGAGAGGATAGCTGACATGAAGACTCGTTGGATGGGTGTTGTGGCAATCGGGCTACTGGCCGTCGTGCTGGGGTTGGGCCTGACGACTGTCGCGCTGGCGCAAGGCCCGATCGGTAATCGTGGCAACGGCGGGATGATGGGCGGCTGGGGTCAGGGCGGGATGATGGGCAACGGCGGGATGATGGGCGGCTGGGGCAGCGGCGGCATGATGGGAACGGGGTGGGGAACCAGGAATGCCAACCAGCCGTATGACCTCCGTTTCCTGGACGAGATGATCGCTCACCACACCATGGGCGTGCGCATGACGCAGCACATGGTCGAAGACTCGGTACGGCCGGAGATGCGCGACCTGGCGCAGCGGATCATCAGCGCGCAAGAGCGCGAGATCACCCAGATGCAGGCCTGGCGGCAGGCGTGGTATCCCAACGCGCCCCGCAGCACGACGATGGGGACTGGCATGATGGGCGGCATGATGGGGTCAGGGATGATGGGTGGGATGATGCGCCAGATGCATCCCAACGCTGACCTGGACCTGATGTTCCTGCAGATGATGATTCCCCATCACGAGGACGCCATCAGCATGGCGAACACCGCCCTGCAGCAGGGGCAGCACCCGGAGATCAAGACCCTCGCCCAGGCCATCGTCACCACCCAGACAGCCGAGATTGAGGAGATGCGCGGCTATCTGAAAGCCTGGTACGGGATCCAGTAACACCCGTAGCAATTGGTCGAGCCGTGCCCAGTCTCTCGGCGCTGTGTAGGTATCGAGAGACTGGGTGTATCTTCTTACGTCGATTGCCACGGATGGGGCCTCCGGTTCTCGGAGCCTGATATTAGTGACAAAGGAGACCAAACACGATGGGATGGGACACTGGCTGGGGATGGGGGTGGATGATGATGGGAGGTTTCATGATGCTACTCTTCTGGGGCGGGCTGATCGTCCTGCTCATTCTGGCGGTTCGAGCCTTCACAAGTGGTGGTTCACA
>CAZJJF010000546.1:398-2239 GCA_964546245.1 uncultured Anaerolineales bacterium | reverse complement strand
GTGGTAATTTCGAGCCAGACATTCTGCTGGCCCGCATCGCTAGCCTGTTCGGCGTTATCCCGGCCGCCACCCCGCCCCCACCCGTGGCTCGCGCCGAGCCGCCGATGGCCGGCGAGCGGCGAGTTCACCTGACCGGTCCCGACCCTACCGCCTTTGTCCAGATGGTGTATCGCACACCCAGCGTGAACGACCCCGACTACTACCCGCTTACGATGCTGGATTCTATCCTCGATGGCGCAAGCGCCCAGCATCGCTCGTCGCGTCTGTACCGGGCGCTGGTCGAGACGGAACTGGCGACGGCCGTATCCAGCTCGTGCAGCGCGTCCCTGGACCCCTATCTGTTCGCCTTCAGCGCCACGGTGCGCGACGGCGAGAGTCCCGCCGACGTTGAGGCCGCGCTGGAACGCGAGATCGAGCGTGTGGCGAGTGAGCCGGTCGCCGAGCGTGAGATCGCGAAGGCCCTCGAGCAGGTGCGCGCGCAACTGGCCTATACCACTGAGACGGTCAGTGGGCAGGCCTCGCGCCTGGGAGCGGCCGAGCTGTTGGGCGACTATCGAATGCTGGACTTGCTCCTGGAACGCCTCAGCGCCGTTACAGCTGCTGATGTGCAGCGCGTTGCCGCGCAGTATCTTGTGCCCACCAATCGCGTCGTTGGCTGGTATACCCCCCAGGGGGCTGCCTGGGAGCGGAGAGTCCCTTGAACCTCGACCTCCCTGGCGCGCAGGCAAGGGTGTTGCTCCCCGGCCCGCATGACGTGACTCGTCATCGCCTGTCCAATGGCATGACGGTCCTGGTGCGCGAAAACTGGACCAGTCAAGCCGTCGTGCTGCACGGCGTGCTGCGCGTCGGCAGCGCGTATGAGCCGAGGGAGGCGGCCGGCCTGGCCCAGTTCACGGCTTCCCTCGTGACGCGCGGCACGGCGCGCCGCTCCTTCGCCGACATTGCCGAGAGCATCGAGTCGGTGGGCGCGACCCTGGGTGTCACCAGCAGCGGTTTTCTCACGACTTTCGGCGGTAAGTGCCTCCACGACGATCTGCCCATGCTGATCGACATTCTGGGCGACGTACTGCAAGGGCCGACCTTCCCCGCCGATCACGTCGGGCGCGTGCGCGGCCAGATCCTCAATAGCCTGCGCCAACGCGCTGCCAACACCCGCGTCGTCGCCTATCAGACCTTCGCCCGCCTGATCTATCCGCCCGACCACCCCTTCGCCCGCCCCGTGTCCGGCTCCCTCGATACCATTCCCAACCTTACCCGCGATGACCTGGCCGCCTTCTACACCCGCCACTATGGCCCCCAGGACAGCATCCTGGTGGTGGCCGGGGCTATTCGCACCGAGGGGGCGCTGGCCCTCCTGGAAACAGCCCTCGGCGGTTGGCGGGGCGCAACCCCGGCCGTGCCCACGCTGCCGGACGTGCCCCCTATCGACGACATCCGCCAGGAGACCGTCAGCCTGGCGGGCAAGACGCAGAGCGACCTGGTTCTGGGCGCGCTGGGACTGGCCCGCAATCACCCCGACTACGTGCCGCTGGTGGTGATGAACTCGATTCTGGGGCAGTCGGGTCTGGGGGGGCGATTGGGTGAGCGCGTGCGCGAGGAGGCAGGTCTGGCTTACTACGCGCGCTCGACCTTTGAAGCCGGGTTAGGCGCGGGGCCCTGGTACGCCTACGCGGGCGTCAACCCGAAGAATGTGGAGCGCGCCCTGGGGCTGATTCTGGAGGAGATGCGCCGCATCCGTGAACAACCTGTCGAGCCGCCCGAGTTAGCCGATGTTCAGGCCTACCTGACCGGCTCGCTGCCCCTGAGTATGGAGACCAACGAGAGCGTGGCGGGGGAAGTGC
>CAZJJF010000546.1:0-388 GCA_964546245.1 uncultured Anaerolineales bacterium | reverse complement strand
GAGCTATACGGCCTGGGCCTGGACTACCTGTATCGTCTGCCGGGGCTTATCAACGCCGTCACCCTGGATGATGTGCAGGCGGTCGCGCGGCGCTGGCTGACCCCGGATGCCTACGCCCTGGCGGTGGCCGGGCCTGAGATGGATGCGGAGTGACCTGGGCATGGAAATCGGGGTGGACCTGATCGAGGTCGAGCGTGTCCGCGCTACCGTGGCCCGCCACGGCGCGCGTTTCCTGGCGCGTGTCTACACTCCGAGCGAGCTGGCCGTCTGCGCTGGCTCAGCCGAACGCCTGGCGGCGCGCTTCGCCGCCAAAGAAGCCGTCGCCAAAGCCCTGGGGACGGGCATTGGCGATGTGAGTTGGTGCGACATTGAGATCAGCAGCGATAGC
>CAZJJF010000545.1:0-2249 GCA_964546245.1 uncultured Anaerolineales bacterium | reverse complement strand
GCACGGCCCTCGACAGCAACGCGGCCTTTGAGCAGGCTACCCGCCGCCTCGTCCGCGACCTGGAAGCGAAGGTCGTCGCTATCGGCCGCGCCGAGGAAGGATTGTCGTTGGGTTGGGATAACCAGTACGAACTGCTGCCCGCCGTCAATCGCAGTGAAGTGTATGATGTGACGGGCGCAGGCGACACCCAGATCACGATTCTCACCCTGGCCCTCGCCGCGGGCGCAACCCCGCGCGCGGCCGGTATCCTGTCCAACTACGCCGCTGGCCTCGTGGTACGCAAGGTGGGTAACGCCGTGCCCACAGCAGACGAATTGCGCTGGGCCGTGGAGAACTGGCGCTAGCCGCAACCCTGGAGATTGAGGCGCGCGCCCATATCTCTGCCCCATCCTCATTCGTCTCCTGAATAGGGAAATTGTATTCACGCCTGATGCGCTATCGAGTCCCGCGCTCAGTAGGAGGTTGACATGCGGAGATGGTCTACGCTCCTGGGGCTGGTCGCCCTGCTGGCCCTGCTCCTCGTCGCCGCTCAGGCGGCCACCAGCGCCGCGCTCGCCTCGACAGTCGCTGCGCCCCGCGTCGCCCTCCCGGCTATCGACGTGAATGACACAGCCTCATCGCAGATCAGCGTCCAAAACCTCGGCGCGAAGGCCACCTTTGTCGTCCTGGAATTGTTTCCCCAGCCGAGCGCCGAGTGTGCCGCCGCGGCCCCCATCCAGGTGTGCCTCGGCCAGGTCGCGCCAGGCCAGAGTAAGGTGGCCGATCTTTCGGCCATACCGGCCGGCCCCTATTCCGGCTATGTCATGGCCTACAGCGATTGCCCCGCCGCGGGCGGCCAGCCAGTTGCTGGCCCGCTGGGGGCAGTCGTCGCTCGCCAGATAACGAGCGGCGCTTCACCCGCGCGCATCGCCGCCAGCGCCTACACGGGCCTCGCGCCTGACCCGCGCGCCTACAACCCGGCCCGTGAACGGTACGTCTATTCCGCGCCACAGGTGCGGGCGGGCCTCTCGCAATCGCAGACAACCCTCAGCGTACAGAACGTCGGTGATACCTGCGCTCAGGTACATATCCGCTTTACACCCGAAACCTTCCAGGATACCCAGGACTGCCCCGCTACGGCCGGGACACTGGACGTGATCGTTCCCCCCGGTGGCGCGGTGCGCGTCACGCCAGCGCAGGCGGGCCTGCCCATCTTCTTCGGCAGCGCGTCACTGGAATCGACGCAACCCCTGGCGGTGGCCGTCGACGTTACCGCCACCGCCGACCGTCAGATGTTCACCTACACCGCGCTGCCCTACGCACCCCCACCGGCGCGCTACGTGCTGCCCGCCCTGCTCAATACCGTCGCCAGCGCGACACCCTGGCTTACCAGCCTGAAAGTGCAGAACGCCAGCGCCGTAGAGGAGGCCCTCGTCACCGAGCGCATCTACAACCGCGATGGGTCACCCGCCAGTTCGAGCCTGTCGCAGCGCGTATGCCCATCGTCGTCGCGCACCATCCCCATCAGCGATGTGAGCGCCGCGCCCGATTTCCTCGGCTCGGCCGATGTCGATAACGGCGCGCCGATGGCTATCCTCACCAACACCGGCCTCGAGCAATATGAGGGCTATTCTGGCGTCGCGCTGGAAGATACCGCGCCGCGCCTGGGCGCGCCGCGTCTACGCCGCGACGGCGTCGACGATGTCGTAACGCTGCGGTCCCAGGTTTTCGTGCGCAACACGGATCCCACGGCCGACGTCGAGGTCGCGCTGGCTCTGTACGACGAGAACGGTAAGTTCCTGGACACCGAGCGCGACATTGCGCCCGCCAATGGCGTGGCCGTCTTCGATCTGGCCGGACTGCGATATCTGGGCATGGCCTGGCGCGGATCGGGCATTATCTCCGCTGTCGGCGCCCCCCATGCCCGGCTGGCTGCTGTCGTGCTCGAGCGGAGCAACCTGAGCGGCGCGGACCTGTCTCGCACCTATGCGGCGGTCGCGGTGGTCACGCCGCCCGCGACAGCGACGCCCACTCCTACGGTCACGGCTACTGCGACGCCCACGGCGACGCCCACCCCTACGGCCACGGCTACCAACACCCCCGCGCCCACCGCCACCAATACACCGCTACCTACCAACACCCCCGCCCCCACCGCCACCAGTACGCCGCTACCTACCGACACCCCCGCGCCCACCGCCACCAGTACGCCGCTACCTACCGACACCCCCGCCCCCACCGCCACCACTACGCCGCTGCCTACCGACACCCCC
>CAZJJF010000544.1:0-2251 GCA_964546245.1 uncultured Anaerolineales bacterium | reverse complement strand
TACAGCAACGGCCTCCGCATCGAAGTTGCCGGAGCCGCCACCCACACGCCCCGCTCCAACGGGCCGATCAGCGGGTTCGCGTCGGGCGTGAAGCCCATGACGCCACCCCAGCGATAGGCGACCGGCGCGCCAGCCAGGGTCGGGAAGTGATCGGCGACGAAGATATCCAGAGCCGCCTGCACCTCGTGGCGAACGGCGTTGGACGTGTAGCCGCGCTCGGCGTCGGCGGCGACGCGGCGCATCCCGCCCAACGCCCACGCCCCGTCGGCGGTCTGCTGCCAGTACTCGCCGCCCGCGTTGGCCGACCACGCGCCGGGAAAGACGCGCTCGGCCAGGGGGACTGTCGTCCGCATCTGGCCCCGCACCGGCTCGATGACACCCGCCAGGCCAGGGTAGACGCCGCCCGTGTAGGCGTTCGTCGTTAGTACCACCTCGTCGGCGTGGATATCGCCGTGGTCGGTCCGCACCAGTCCGCCACGCACCTCGGCGACGCTCACGCCCTGGGCCACCCGCGCCCCGTGGCGGGTGGCGGCCTGCGCCAGCCCGCGCACCAACTTACCGGAATGCAACACGCCACCGCGCGGGTTGACTCTTGCCCCGCGCCAGCCGTCGGCCAGCGGTACACCGACCCGCGCCTGGAGGGCGTCGCGAGCGAGCCAGTCCAGGGCGAAGCCATCGCGGGCCAGTTGCTCGACTGTCGCCTGGTGCGCGGCTTCCTCTTTGGCCGACAGGGTAGCCGTGTAGCTCCCCTCGGCGCGGAAGTCGGCGTCAACACTTTCCTCCACCAGGAGGGCGCGCAGACCCGCCGCGCCATCTTCAGTGAAGGCCCACACCGCGCGGGCGGCGTCGGCCCCCAGCTGCTCGCGGGTCGCCAGGTAACCCTCGGTCGTGCCCGGCGACAGGATGCCCGCATTGCGCCCCGTCGCGCCGCTCGCCAGCTCGCCGCGCTCCAGCAATAGGGCGTCGGCCCCGGCGCGGGCCAGGTGCAGCGCGACGCACGCGCCGAACACACCGCCACCCACCACGACCACCTGGGCGCGGGCAGGCAGGGGCGCGTCGGCCACAAAGGCGGGGGCTGTCGCCAACCAGTACGAGGCAGGATTGTCGGTGTCGTAGCCTGTCATGGCAGGAAGCATAGCAAGGCGGGGTGAGGGCGTCAAGCGGCGGCCCGGCGCGTTTTTGCCGCCGTCGTCGTTGGAGGCTATGATTGGACACCCGCCAGCGTCACGTACAGCAAGGCAAGGCTATGCCGGAAACACTCGTATCCCTCATCCCCCTCATCATCGGCGCGGCCATCGTACCGCTGCTGGTCATCGCGGCCATCGTACTCTTGACAAGCGAGAAGCATGGGCCGCTCAAGGCCATCGCCTTTGTCATCGGCATGACCCTGGTCCGCCTGGCCCAGGGCGCGCTGTTCGGCTTCGTCTTCAACGGCGGCGGCGCGGCCGACGGCGCGGAGCAGGCGGGCATCGTCAAAGATGCCCTGCTGATTGTGCTGGGTCTGCTGCTCCTACTGGCAGGCGTCAAGAAGCTCCTCAAGCAGCCCGACCCCGACGCGCCGCCGCCCAAGTGGCTGACCGCGCTCGAGAGCGTCCCGGCGTGGGGCGCACTGGCGCTGGGAGCGGGCCTGTTGCTCGTCAGCGCGAAAGCCTGGGTATTCACCCTCAGCGCCATCAGCACGATTGATGCAGCGCAACTGGGTCGCAGGGACAGCGCCATCACCTTCCTGCTCTTTGTGCTGCTGGCCCAGTCCCTGATCATCATCCCGATCATCATTCGGTTGCTCCTGCCCAGCCGCGCCACTGCCTGGCTGGGTTTTCTCAACGCCTGGCTCGAAGCTCATAACAACCAGATCGCGCTGGCCGTGTCCTTTGTCTTCGGCGCGCTGTTTCTGTATCAGGGCATCGCCGGCCTGCTGGCATGAGACCGATGCTGCCGCCCGGGGACCTGGCAGCGGCTCCGCCGAGAGCGCCTGCAAGCACAAGCGCGTTATCTCGTTGACCCGCATCCGGCGCGGTGCTATACTACGGACGGGAATACGCAACCGACGCTATCACGCCCAGCCTGCTAACCTTATCCGGCCTCCGCCTCTTTGCCCCAGGAGAGAGTCCATGACAACCGTCAATCTCCAATCTCCGACCGCTACCCTCCGCGCCCCGCGCGGGACGCAGCGCACGTGCAAGACGTGGCAGACCGAGGCCGCGTTGCGCATGCTCATGAACCACCTGGATCCCGAGGTGGCCGAGCGGCC
>CAZJJF010000543.1:0-2263 GCA_964546245.1 uncultured Anaerolineales bacterium | reverse complement strand
CCGCGCACGATCTCGGCATGAACGGTCACACCGCGCGCCTCACAAGGTACATTGAAGCGGCGCAGATAATCGGATGCCTCTTGCTGGCTGAGGTCCAGGATGGCGCGCATCGTCGTGGGTAGCAGCATACCGCTCACCGCCCGCGCCCCCGATAGCGCGTCCACGGTGGGCACGACCAGCGCCAGATGCAGGGCGGCGCCAAAAGCGCACGCCAGACTGACTGCCATTGGCACGGCCGTCTCGTGGTCGGGGTTGCCATCCAGGGGGACGAGGATGCGGTGAGGATCGAAGGGCGGCGCACCGCCGTCGGGTAGTGGGGTGACAAGGAGCACCGGGCGGTCGCCCTGCTGCAGCGTCTGCTGGGCGATGCGCCCGAACAACAGGCCGCGCAGGCCGCCCCGCCCGTGGGTGGATAGGGCGATCAGGTCGGCGCTTACCTCGGCCGCGTGCTGGGCGATGCTGCGGGCCACATCACCCTCGCGGGCCGCGTGGACGTGGGTCTCGACGGTCACCCCCTGGGCGGCCAGCCGCGTTGCTACACTCGCCAGATATGTCTCACCTCCGGCCACGTCCGTCAGGTGGCGCTCACCGTGGACCGTGGCCGGCGGACTCTTCTCCAGCACGTGCAGCAGGGTGACACAGCTGTCGTAGTGACAGGCCAGGGCGACAGCGGTGGGCAGAATAGCCTCAGACAGACGCGAACCATCCAGGGGCACCAGGATACGACGCAGGGCGGGGACGGGCAAGTCGCTCATCGGCTTCACCCTCCGGAAAAGGTTTGGTAGAGAAGGAAAACGTTCAAGGCGATGATCAGCCCGGCCACGATACTGGCCACGACCGTCGTGACGCGCTTGTTGACCAGGACGCCCATCAGGTCAGCGCGGCGAGTGAACATGATGAGCGGAACCAGGGCGAAGGGAATGCCGAAGCTCAGCAGCACCTGGCTGAGCACGAGGACCACAGTGGGATTCCAACCCAGGTAGATCACAATCAGCGACGGCAGCATGGTGATGCCGCGCCGCAGCCAGCCTGGAATCTGGCGGTGGATGAAGCCCTGCATCACCACCTGCCCCGACATGGTCCCGACCGTCGCCGACGACAGCCCCGATGCCAGGAGCGAGATGGCGAAGACGACGCTGGCCGCGCTGCCCAGCAGCGGCTCCAGGGTCAGGTAGGCGTCCTCGATGGTCGCGATATGGGTCAAACCGGCGGTGTAGAAGGTCGCGGCGGCCATGATCAGCATGGCAGCGTTGATGCAGCCGGCCAGGCCCATCGCCACCACGACATCGATAACCTCGAAGCGGAACAGGCGGCGCAGCTGAACGGGGTCGCGGGTGACGACTCGGCCCTGCGTCAGCGCCGAGTGGAGGAAGATGACGTGGGGCATGACCGTCGCGCCCAGGATACCCGCTGCCAGGACGACACTCTCGGCGCCCTGGAACTGGGGCACGACAGCGTGATAGGCGATCTGGCCCCAATCGGGGCGGTCGAGGATGGTCTCGATAATATAGCACACGGCGATGATTCCCACCAGGCCAGTGATGACGGCCTCCAGTGGGCGAAAGCCGTGGCGTTCCAGCCCCAGGATGAGAAAGGTAACGATGGCGGTCAGGATGCCCCCCCACAGCAGGGGAATGTGGAACAGGAGCTGGAAGCCGATCGCCGCGCCGAGGAACTCGGCCAGGTCGGTAGCCATGGCGACAAGCTCGGACACGGTCCACATGAGAATAACGACCGGTCGCGGGAATTGCCGTCGGCACATCTCGGCCAGGTTCAAGCCGGTAGCGATGCCCAGCTTGGCCGACAGGGATTGGATAAGCATCGCCATCAGGTTGCTGGCGACGACAACCCACAGCAACATATAGCCGTACTGGGCGCCAGCGGCGATGTTGGTGGCGAAGTTGCCAGGGTCCATATAGGCGACGCTGGCGACGAAGGCGGGGCCGAGGAAGGGCAGGATGCGGCGCAGGAAGCCTTTGCCACCGCCGCCCGCCAACACTTCGTGGGCGTCGGCGACGGTGGTGGCGTCGCCGCTGCGGGGGGCAGGCGCTGAGGTGTGAGAGTCAGGTTGCATAACGAGCACGCTTTCGAGATAATTTAGGGGGGACTAAATTATCTCTATTGTACTACCTCGACGGTCTCTTGTCAAGAGCCACGGGCGTGGGATGGCCCGCACCGGTGCGCCCTGAAGCCGCTATGCCGCTGAATTCAGACTTGACACGCCGCGCCGTGTCTGGTACAATAGCGCGAACTTGATACAACG
>CAZJJF010000542.1:592-2269 GCA_964546245.1 uncultured Anaerolineales bacterium | reverse complement strand
CGAGGATGTTTTTCTCCACGAACAAGAGCTTGGACACGCGGAAGTTCGACAAGTGACGGGCGCCTTCACTCAGTCTCCTTTAGACTATTCGCACGCGGACAAGATTCGCCACTGCCAAACCCTCCAGCGCGATGCGCGCGACATCCCTGATGAGGCTGAGTTCACCCGATGATCGCCACCCACGAATCAATGCGCCTTCCTGGCATCTCAGAGCAAGGATTCACGCTGTGGAAAGCCGTCGAGGTGAATCTGCTGTCGCCGCTCTACTTCATGACAGTGCGGTATGGGTCCGACACCGAGGCTCTCGCCCTGATGTTCAGCAACGACCACGAGCTGGTCTCCTTCTTCACTGACAACGTTGACGCCACACCGTTGACGCTGGACATCCTGGCGCTGGGCGGAGCTGAGACGAGCAAAGCCACCAGACTCGTGGCGGTCCGTACGCTGGCGCTCCACAAGCCCGGGCAGACCTCGGATGTAATGGCCGTGCTGCAGCTGGACAACGGGCAAACCGTGCGCGCGCGAGATCTGGCCCCCTGCGAGCCGGCCGTCGACGAGCCGATGCTGCTCGTTGAGTTTACGGTCCCAGGTTCGCGCTGACCCTCACGTCTGCCGACGCTCCATATGCAGTCGGAACCAGCAGCGACTCGGGCTTGATCCCGTCCGGCGCCAAAGCGAGCTCTTGATCGCGGTATCGCCGGATCAGGCGTGCGGCGAGAACCTTGTTGCTTCGGCTACGCAGACGGATTTCAACCGTGCCATCGCGGACTGCTCCTCGCCACGCCGGCGTCATGCGATGACTTGTCGGAAGCCGGTTCCAATCGACCTCGATGCCGAATCGACGACGCCGCAGCGCTATGAGGCTTTCGACGAACAGATCCTGGACCTGTGCTCTCCGCACAGCCGCATCGACCTCGGCGAAGGGTGGAACACCGTCAGCGAGAGGTTGCTCGTCGGCTTGAGGCGGCGGCATTTCCCCCAGCAGGAACGTCGCGACCTTGAAGATGTGGGCAGTTCGCCAAAGCGCGGCTGCGACCAGGCCGACCGACACGTCAACCCGGCTGGCGGCGGTGCCCAGCGCGGTCAAGGGCGGCGGGACCTGCATGGCCGCACCTTCCTTTTGAGCCATCTGCAGCAGCTCCTCCACGCCCGCCAGGGCCGCGGCGCGAAGGCGCCGATGCCGTTGCCCGGCTGACAACGGGGCAGCGCCGTCTTCAACGCTGAGCACTGTGTCATACCGCCCGGGACGCTGGATGCCCTCTTCGGGGCCATTGGACAGGCTGGGCCAACGGAGGTGGTGCGCTGCTCCTCTCACCGCGGAAGGGCATTGCACCATCTGATCGGGCGTGTCAAGGAGTTGCAGTGGGCTTCGGATGAGGTCACTGGCGCCGGTGTCCAGTAGAGAAGCGCGCAACGACGCGAACAGGTTGGCACCGATCTGCACGACAGGTTGTCCCAAGCCCTCCCGACGTCGCTCGACGGCCAGCGCCCGATTGCAGTTCGGGCAATGCAGGTGATTCTTGCCGATCGCCGCCATGCTGGTGGGAATGGGTCCCGCACAATGCGGGCACCCGACTTGAAGCGGTGTCTGGTGCACGGGGCAGCGGTCCACGGCAACGTGCTGGAACAGGACGCTGTGCCACCCTTTGGCCAGACACTGGGGACAGTGTCGGAGCT
>CAZJJF010000542.1:0-582 GCA_964546245.1 uncultured Anaerolineales bacterium | reverse complement strand
ACGGTGAGATGTCCGGAAATCCCCACCTGACCGGCGAGCAGCACGCTCTTCTCGGCGTGTACTCCAGTGATGTCCCTCCCCGTCGCGCGAGCCCAGGTCCGGCTGTCGACTCCAAAGGCCTGACCCAGCGCAGCCGTCGCTTCGGCGCCCATGTGAAAGATCGACACCCGCATAGACCACGGCTGTGACGTAAGCTCCTTGATCTCAGCGGACTCCGGCAGGAAGTGGTGGCAGTACTCGACGCCGTACATGAACGCCGAGCGCTCATGGCGTGCATGAGCCGGCTCCAGGTACGCCAGCCTGGGCTGATTGGTTCCGGGGTAGCTCATTGGTCGTCCTCCGTCGCGACGTAGTGGCACATGACCTGGGGATAGCCGGTTCGCTCCAGACACTCAAGGACATGCTCCTTGGTCAACCCCTCCTGGCACTCCGGGACGTTCGCCAGCATGCGGAACATGAACTTGAGTGCCGGCCGGAGGTGGTTGAAGGGGATCAGGACCTGCTGTGCCAGGCCCTTCTGCGCCCGCAGCTCATCAATGCTGGCTTGGAGCGGCGGCCCGAGCCGGTCGAGCGACCACCCGA
>CAZJJF010000541.1:0-2270 GCA_964546245.1 uncultured Anaerolineales bacterium | reverse complement strand
ACGTCAGCGCCAGGATAGTGCGGCCCAGGCGGCCCTCGAAGCGATCCGCCTGGTTGACCTTCGGCAGGTCGGTGTCCCGCTTGATGCCGTTCAGCGTCATGCTGTCCAGCGCGCCCCCCATCATGTTCATCACCAGCTTCGCGTGCTTCGGTCCCAACTCCTCGCGCAGCTTCAACCCGTTCTCGACCGCATCGGGCCGTGGCGTTGCCAGCACGAACCAGTCGTTCACGTCATCGCGAATTGACAGGGAACCGCCAAGCATCGCGTGCGGCCAGTGACCGTCAATCACGGCCAGGACATGATTGTCCATCTGCTCCCGCAGCCAGCGCATGACCAGCTGGGGCGACAGGTCGCGGCAGTTCTCATAGTCCATCGGGGCCAGGGTGATGCCCTTCCACTTCAGCGGCTCGACGTCCGCCTGGGTGATGAGGTCGACCATGTGGGGGGCTTTGGGGTCAGTCAGCGGGGCAATGGCCGACTCCCCGTAGGCGAACTCGGTCAGGAACACGGGCAGGCGCGTGCGGCGCGCGAAGTACAGCGCCGTATCGATAGCCAGCGTCGTGCGACCCGTGCCGCCGGAGTACGACGTAAAGGCGATGATCCGCTTGCTGGGCAGATCCCTCGACAGGCCGTTGGACCGCCGCGCCTCCTCCAGCCAATGCTGCGGCCGGGCCATGAAGTCAGCCCCGCTGATGGTCAGGATGTTGCCTTCCGTCAGCAAACCCCGCAGCATATCGGTGGTATACGGATGCGGAACCAGATCGTCGAAATCGACGATAACCAGATTCGCGCCCGGCAGCGCGTCGTAGACCTGTCCGGTGAACAGAGCCTTGTGAGTCGATGTCCCATTGATACCGGCGCGTTGCAGCGAATCGAGCACGTCGAGCGAGCGGGTGGCGACTACGACTTTCATAGTGCCTCGTCTGGGGAAATGAGGTGAAGCGAAGCGAACGGCCCTATCATACCAACATTTCGGGCCGCGTGGACTAGCCGTACCCTATTCAGCAAGTTACCAGACTCTGACGAAATCCTGACGTGTTACCTGTTATTAACCGTCGTAGGTTTCTATATGCTATAATAATGCCCATGCCCGCCAGCGCTTGCCTTTGCCCGTCCGCCGCCAGCCAATGGTCGTCATGACGGACCGCGCACGGTCGCCCCTCCGCCGCATGGGGCTTGCTTTCCAACGCCTCTTCCACCCTGACGTCCCCGGGCCTGTCACTGCGTCAGCGCCCGCGATCAACGGTGTGGCTATCCCGCTGCGTCTCCGCCTCGATGGTGGTCCGCCCCGCGAAGTGAACGACGCGCTACGCCAGGCCCCCCGCCTGCTCCTCATCGATCCACCCGGCGGCGACGGGCCATCCCTCCTCGCCGCGCTGGCCGCGCGGCCCACCTTCGCCCCCTACTGGGGCATTCCGCTGACAGCGGCCCCCACCCTTCCCCCCGAGTCCTACGCCGCCCAGGTCGCCGCCGCGCGCGGCGCGCGTCAGCGCCCCAACGCCGTAGCCGCCGCCCTCGCCCAGGGGCAGATCGCGTGGCTCCTCGCCACCGCCGCCCTCGACGCCCCCCTCACCCAATGGCTCACCGCCTGCCTCGCCGCCTACCCCGCGTCGCGCCTCATCGTCCTGAGCGCGCGGGCAGCTACCAACGCCCTGCCCGGCGACTTCACCTCCGCCGTCATCGACGCCGACTGGCCCCTCGCCCGCGCCTGGCTCATGCAGACCGGCGCCGACCCCCGCCTGACCCTCAGCCGCATCGGCAGCCACGCCGAGGCCCGCTCAGCCGCCGCCGCCAGCGCCGCCTTCCGCGACATCCTCACCGCGACGCCCCCCCCTGGCGGGCGACTCGCCCCCTTTTACGCGGCGTGGCTCGCGCGACTGCTCGGCGACGGCGACGCCCTTGTCGCCCGCCGCGCGGCCGACGCCGCCTGGCAGGCGCAACTCAGCGGCGAGCCACTGGCCTACGACCCGGCGCTAGAGCGACTGAGCTACGAGCCGAAGCCTGGCGCCTGGAGCTTCGCCCATCCCGCCCTGGCGCACCATCTCGCCGCCCGCTCCTCATCAGCGACCCTCGCCACCCTGACTACCCATCTCGCCGACCCCGACTGGCGCGAAATCATCGCCCTCTGGGCCGCCCGCTCCCCTGACGCCACCACCCTCCTCGACCGCGCCCTGGCTTCCGCCCGCCCCCCCCCCCCCGACACCCCCCCCCCCCCCCCCCAAACCCCCCCCCGGCCCCCCCCGGGCCGTGGCGGGGTGCGGGCCCGCCCC
>CAZJJF010000540.1:1994-2270 GCA_964546245.1 uncultured Anaerolineales bacterium | reverse complement strand
CGCGCCAGGGCGTCGAGTTGATCAGTAGCGGCGAATTACTAGTAGTGGACGACCAGGACCGCGAGGTTCCCCACGACGGCCAGACCCTGGGTGAGATTGTGGTACAGGGCAACGTGGTGATGAAGGGCTACTTCAACGACCCGGAGGCCACCGACCGCGCTATTCGCGACGGCTGGTTCCACACCGGCGATGCCGCCGTCGTCCATCCCGACGGCTACGTCGAGATTCGCGACCGCATCAAGGACGTCATCATCAGCGGCGGCGAGAACATCTCGT
>CAZJJF010000540.1:0-1984 GCA_964546245.1 uncultured Anaerolineales bacterium | reverse complement strand
GCCATCGTGGGCATGCCCCACGAGAAGTGGGGCGAAGCGCCCCACGCCTTCGTCGTCCTCAAGCCCGGCGCGACGGCCACCGCCGAGGAGTTGCGCCAGTACGTGCGCGCCAACCTGGCCCACTTCAAGGCCCCACAGTGGATCACCTTCGTCGACGAGCTGCCCAAGACCGCGACGGGCAAGATTCAGAAATACGTCCGGCGCGGCCGCGGCCCCGCCATTGCTACCCTGTAGAGCCGCGACATGTCGCGTCTCTACTACTCAGCGACCTCTGCTCGGCGGCGCGGCTTTCGGGTACTGCGCGCCGGGCAGCCGACGGGCTATCCCATTCACCTGTGGACGATGGTTCGCAAGGCGCAGCAGGCAGGCGAGAGCAAGCCGGCAGGTCCACCAGCACAAGGCGGACGACCGCCTGCCGACGTCAAAGCCATGAAGCGAGGCTAACCATGCCCCAGGTGTCAACCGTGAGTGGTCGCGTCGCGACTGTGACCGGGGCCGGCAGTGGCATCGGGCGGGCCGTAGCCGCCGAGTTGGCGACGCGGGGCTGCCACCTGGCCCTCGTTGATCTGCGCAAGGCCAATCTGCATGCCACGGGCCGCTTCCTCGCACCGCTCGGCGTGCGCATCTCGCTGCACACCGTCGATGTAGCCGATCCTCGCCAGATGGAATCCCTCCCGGATGCCATCATGGCTGAACATCCCCGCCTCGACATCATGATCAATAACGCCGGTGTGTCGCTGGCCGGCCCCTTCGACTCGTACCATCTGGATGACCTGGAGTGGATCATAGGTGTCAACCTGTGGGGCATGCTCCACGGCTGCCGGGTCGTCCTGCCCCTCATGCGGCGCCAGGGCAGCGGCCACATTGTTAATATGTCCAGCGACTTTGGCCTCATCGGGTTGCCTTCTAAGACGGCCTATTGTGCGACCAAATTCGCGATTCGTGGCTTCAGTGAGGCGCTTCGCGCCGAGCTGGCCGACAGCGGCATCCGCGTCACGTGTGTCTACCCCGGCGCAGTGGACACCAATCTCATTCGCACCTCGCGGGCGGCGGACCCCACCAAGCGTGATCGCGAAGCCCAGTTCGTCGCCGCGCGCGCGACTCCAGTCGACGCTGTGGCGCGGCAGATCGTGCGTGGTATCGAGCGCGGCCAGGCGCGCGTTCTCATCGGCCGCGACACCTTCCTCATCGATGCCCTGACGCGCCTGTCGCCCCGCCTGGCGAACGCCCTCGTCACGCGACTGAGCAAGCGGCTGCCTTTCGTCTGAGTTTGCGTCGCCCCCACCAGCTCCAGGAAGAGGGGACGCGGACAAACGCGGACGAACGCTGAGAAGAAGAAGACCTCTTCACTCCGCGTCGTCCGCGTCCTCTATATCTATGGGCCAGGGCAGGCACGGGGGCCTGCCCCTACCAACGCGGCATTCAGCAGGCTAAGCCACTACGTTCACCAGCCGTCGCGGCACGACGATGACTCGCGTCGGCGCGCGCCCCGCCAGCGCGGCGCCGACGCCCGGTGCGGCCAGCGCGGCCTCGCGCACCGCCGCCTCGTTGGCGTCGGCGTCAACCTGGATGCGCGCCACGACCTTGCCCTTGACCTGCACCGCCATCTCCACCGTGGCGGCAACCTCCCCCGCCCCCGCCTCCGGCCACGGCGCGGCGTGAACGCTGGTCGTATAGCCCAGCCGCGCCCATAGCTCCTCGGTGATGAAGGGCGCGAAGGGGGCCAGGACAGCGATGAAGGTCTCGACCTCGGCGCGCCAGCCGGGCGGCGGGTCATCGGCCTCCGCCGCCAGCCGCCGGCTGTGCTCCATCAGCGCGGCGACGGCGCTGTTGAAGCGGAAGGACTCTACGCCCTCTGTGACGCGCCGGATCAGAGTCGCCGTCTCCGGCGTGACCACTGACCACTGACCACCGACCACCGACCAGACGGTTGAAGGTTCTCGTCCGTCGCCCTCAATTCTTCCGTGGTCGGTAGTCGGTGGTC
>CAZJJF010000539.1:0-2271 GCA_964546245.1 uncultured Anaerolineales bacterium | reverse complement strand
GGCCAGCCGTGTCGCAGATGCGGAGTATGTCAGGCGTCAGCTTGCGGCGCTGGCCGTCGAGGGTGGTTATCGGCTCGCCAGGGTGGGCGCGGCGGACGATGATGGTGGGCGGCTGACCGCCGGCGCGGGCGATGAGGCGGTCGTAGTCGAAGGCATGCAGGGGTTGGCCCAATTCGAGCATGACGTAGTTGGTAACATCGACGATGTTGCTGATGGGCCGCATACCGGCCAGGGTCAGCCGCCGCTGGAGCCACTGGGGCGAGGGGCCGAGGCTGATGCCCTCGATGAGCGTGGCGGCGTAGCGATTGCACAGGTCGGGGTCTTCGATGACGCTGTGGGCCAGGCCCGCGATGGGGGGCCCCTCGGCGGTCATGGCCAGGTTGGGGTAGCGCAGCGGCTGGCCGGTGATGGCCGCCACCTCGCGCGCTGTGCCGATGACGTTGGAGGCGCGGGTGAGGTTGGGGGTCAGCTCGATTTCCAGCACCGTGTCGCCCAGGTAGTCGGCCAGGGGCATGCCGACGGGGGCATCGGGTGGCAGGATGATAATGCCGGTGTGGTCGTCGGACAGGCCGAGTTCCTTTTCGGACAGGACCATGCCGGCCGACTCGACGCCGCGTAATTTGGCGGGCTTGATGATCAGGTGGCTGCCGTCCTCCTTGTGGCCGTCGATGACGCGCGCGCCGACGACGGCGAAGGGCACACGCTGGCCGCTGTCGCCGACCTTGAGGTTGGGCGCGCCGGTGACGACGGTCTGGGGGGTGGGGCCGCCGTAGTTGACGGTCGCCAGGACGAGGCGGTCGGCGTTGGGGTGGGGGTCGATGCGCAGGACCTCGGCGACGAGAATCTTGTCGCGCTCCCAGTCTGCGCCGAGGCGTTCGATGTGGGCCACTTCCAGACCGGCCATGGTGAGGCGGTAGGCCAGTTCATCCACGGGCAGGCTGATATCAACGTAGTCCTTGAGCCAGGAAAGGGGTATCAACATGGTCTTGCTCCTCAGTGGAGTCGGCGTAAGCGTGGGGCGTGGAGTGTGGAGCGTGGAGCGTCTCGGAACTCGCTCCACGCTCTACGCTCTAGCGGTACTGTTCCAGGAAGCGCAGGTCGTTGCTGTAGAAGAGGCGGATGTCGTCGATGCGGTGCTTCAGGATGGCGGGGCGCTCGACGCCCATGCCGAAGGCGAAGCCGCTGTAGACGTCGGGGTCGTAGCCGCCATTACGCAGCACGACGGGGTGTACCATGCCCGCGCCGAGAATCTCTAGCCAGCCAGTGCGCTTGCAGATGGGGCAGCCCTGGCCGCCGCAGACGATGCATTCGACGTCCATCTCGACGCTCGGCTCGGTGAAGGGGAAGTAGCTGGGCCGGAAGCGGACGGCGTACTGCTCGCCGAAGAAGCGGCGCGAGAAGTTGATGAGCGTGCCCTTGAGGTCGGCCATAGTGATGCGCTTGCCGACGGCCAGCCCTTCGACCTGGTGGAACTGCATCTCGGAGCGCACCGTGACCTGCTCGTAGCGGAAGACGAGGCCGGGCAGGATGATGCGGATGGGGTCGGGGTACATCTCGCGCATGGCGTGAATCTGGCCGGGCGAGGTGTGGGTGCGCAGCACCACGTCGCCGCTGGGCTGGCCGTTGCGGTCGGCGATGTAGAGGGTATCCTGCATGTCGCGGGCCGGGTGGTGCTTGGGCATGTTGAGCAGGCCGAAGTTGAGATCGTCCATCTCGACCAGGCGGCTGCGGTATTCCTGGAAGCCCATCTCGGCGTAGATGTCGCGAATCTCGCGCAGGGTCTTGGTGGTGAGGTGCAGGCCGCCGACGTCGGGGGCGCGGCCGGGCAGGGTGACGTCGACCGCCTCACCCGCCAGGGACAGGGCGAGGGCCTGAGCCTTGAGGCGGCTCTCGGCCTGGGCGTGGGCGGCCTCGAGGGCGGCCTTGACCTCGTTGACGCGCTGCCCGGCGGCGGGCCGCTCGGCGGGGGCGAGGCTGCCCAGGCCCTTCATGGCCTCGGACAGCCAACCCTTGCGCCCCAGCGCGGCGTTCTTCCACGCGGCGAGGGCGGCCTCGTCGTGGGCCTCGGCCAACCGCGCCAGGGCGTCGGCCTTGAGGGTGTCAAGCTCATTGAGGGTGTTGACAGTCATATAACCTCCTGATACGGAGTAGCTTCACTTCTGGCGTGACCACCGACGACTGACCACCGACCACCGACCACCGACCACGGGCCACCGACCACTGACCACCGACCACCACAGATCTCCCACGCCGTGAGACGACTCGGTCGTC
>CAZJJF010000538.1:0-2286 GCA_964546245.1 uncultured Anaerolineales bacterium | reverse complement strand
CGCGCATCCTTCACGGCGTCCGCCTTGCGCTGTACCTCGGTAACGCCAGCCGCTGTCGCGCCCGCCAGCACCCCGGCCAACAAGGCCGTCGCCGCCGCCGCCTGGGTAATGGCCGCGCCGTTGGCGAATAGCACCAGGAACGACGCGCCGACCCCGAACACCACGGCCAGCACGGGATAGAGCCACGTCACCGTCAGCCCCCCCGCCTTGACCAAATCCACCAGCAGCTTGGCAATGAGACCAGATGAGACCGCCAGCGTCAACGCCCCCGCCAGTTCCTTCGTCGTGAAGCCGTCCATCTATGCCCCCTTTCGCACAACCATAAGCTCACCCTTCCACCACTGCGGCCATTCCTCCGCCGTCATCGTGCGGCGCGTCCCGGTCCACGGGTCGTGCAGCACGAGGCCGCTTTCGTGGCCGCTTTCTTCTTTCACTCCCGTCACGGCCATGAAGTGCCCCGACGCCGGTTGGTCCAGTCGGAAGCGGAACAGGGCCATGACCGCATCACCCATCAGGTACGCCTCGCGGAACGCCTCTACCGGGTCACTGCTTCCCCAGCGGTACTCGGTGCGCAACCCCCGCGAGCGTAGCCACTTCCCCAACTGGGCGAAGGTCGTATAGCCGCTACCACCTTCACCCATCAGCCAATCGCGGACGGTATCTGGCGGCACGTACTCACCACCAAGCCACACCTCGACCGCCGAGGCCGCCGCCGGGCCGCAGTCGTTAGCGGGGTCGTCGGGTCGGCCGTCGGGGTCGTCGGTATCCACTGTCCACTGTGTCACCCAGTACGGCCAGTCGGTGTATTCGGTTGTCAACTCGCGAAAGGGACGGCGACGACCCCCGTCGCCGCGTGATAGTACAGCCGTCCCTGGTCGCAGAAGCACTCGCTAAACGCCGTGCGCGCCGGGTCGCTCCGGTCCGCCGGGTCATGGTACAGCTCATCACTCAGCACAATCCAGCCCAGGGCCTCGGCCTTCGCCGCCATGCCCGTCCCGACGATGTAGCCAAACGGGTTGCTTTTGCTCACGGGGGTCTCCTCAGCAGGCGGGGTTGCGCCCCGAACAGGCACGGTCGCCGTGGTCGTAAAGCGCGGCGCATTCTCTAGCCTTCCGCGTAGTTCCTCGTTAGGCCAGATGCGGTTTTCGGGATGCTCGTCGCCGCTGTGCCAGATGAACGGGCACGCGCCGATAACATTGCCACTATCGGCGGCCATCTGGTAGAACTGCTTGATAGCCTCGAAGGTCTCCCCTGTCCGCCCTCGGTCGCTGTGCGTGAAGGTTCCGCACTCGCTGAAGAAGTAGGTCAGGTCTGGGTACTGGCTGATGACGCCGCCCACGTCGCTGTCGTCCTTGTAGCCCGCCTCGCGCCACGGGCGGAGCATGTACCACATAGCATTCCGCTGCCAGGGGGCCGACAGCCGCGCCGGGTCGTTCATTAGCGCGTAGCTATGCAAGCCGACCACGTCGAAGGCGTACAGCATATCGCCCACCGCCTCGATCTGATACTCGCCATCCGGGACGGGCGCCGGGCCGTCGATGGGGTCGTGCCCGCCCGCGAACGCGCCGGTCATGGTGAGGGCCTTGCGGTTCGGCACAAGCTGGTCGAGCCGATGCAGCCAGCGCATCTGCCAGTCAGCGTACCGCTCATAGTCCGCCGCGTGCCACACGCGGTCAGCGGGCGGGGTCGGTTCGATGTCCTGCTCGTTACATGGACTGACCAGGAGATAGGGGTCATCCCACAGGTTCGCCGTCAGGCCACTGTGATCCCGCGAGCCGCGCCAGTTGGCAAGCAACTCAGCCGCCTGTTCCGCCAGCCGTACCGGGTCCTGCTGTGTCCAGTTGGGATGATACAGCCGCAGGTGGATGAGCATTTCAGGCCGTGGCGAGATGCCCTGGGGCGGGAAGCCGTAACGCCACTTGCCGTACCACAGACAGTTTTCGTCCTCCCCGTGCAGGCCGCTAATCGGATCGGTGGGGAATAGCTGATAGTGCAAGCACGTCAGCGCGCCGGTGTTACCGACGGCGCGCAAGCACTGCTCGTTATTCCACTGGGGGCCGTTCGACCAATGCGCGCCATTGACGCTGCGGATAGTCATTCTTGTCTTCCTCTTTCGCGCCCTTTCGTCTTCCTATGTCCGGCGTGGCCGTGACGGGCGCGGCGGCGGCGTCAGGCCGGCCGCGCGCATGATGGCATGCAGCTCGATAATATGCGTTTCAAGCTCGACCAGATAGCCGTCGAAGCTATCGCGCCAGGCGCGCAATTCGTCAAGCTCAGCGCGCAAGT
>CAZJJF010000537.1:0-2292 GCA_964546245.1 uncultured Anaerolineales bacterium | reverse complement strand
TGTGGGGTGTGGAGTACTAACCAGCCACCCGGCGCCAGCCAATGACGGCAGGCACGGAGCATGGTGTCAGGTTCCGATATTGAATAGAGAACGTCGCCCGCAATGATGAGATGATAGCCAGTGTCGGCCTCGCCCCACACCATCAAGTCTACCTGTTCGAGCCTGACGTTGCGGAGGCCTTCGGCGTCAGCTATGACGCGCCCGTTTGTAACCTGACGGAAGTCTTGGTCGATACCAAGACAGGACCAGCTGGGCCGCCGCTGCGCCAGATGAAAGAGAGCATAGCCATACCCGAAGCCAAGCTCCAGGAAGGCCGCGCGCTCGGGCAGAGGTAGGCGTTCGACGACCCGTAGCGTGGCGCAGACGCGGAGACGGGCATGCACACTCAGGACGCCGAGGAGGGTGACAAACAGCGCCGCCAAACGCATGCGCTGAATATGACGCTGCTCCCGGCCCAGCCAGAGGAAATCGGTCCAGCGCATGTCAGGCTCTCTTTCGCTGCCCTGCCTCACGGACGTCGCGCAGGAGATTCAGGGCGATTCGGAAGGTTGGTGTGCCGAGAAGGCGGACCAGCCAGTTGGGCGAAAGATAACGAGCATCGATTCGGCCCAGCGTCAGAGGGTCCATCCCCAAGCAGGCGTAGGTTGGTCTCATGGTGACCGCCCCGCGAAACCGATGCCCGACCAGCTCTCGAACAGCGGGCGTCCAACGCCCATAGGGATAGGCAAACAGGTCTGCGGGGCGGCCTGTCTCATCCTGAAGGCGTCGCTGAGACCGCTTAAGTTCGCCGATTACCTCGGCGTGTGATATCACATCCAGGCGCGGGTGGCTGGCGGTGTGCGCCCCAAGCTCGACGCCCGCTGCAACAAGAGTACGGGCCTGGTTCCAGGTGAGCAGAGGCAGACGCGGGATGTCGCTGGGTTGCCCGCGCCATCCGTTGTCGAGGCCGACATAGTCGGTTACCAGGAAAGCCGTGGCAGGAAATCCATAGTGAGACAAGATCGGGAGGGCATCGTATGCTATACTGACAAATCCATCATCGAAGGTCAGGCTTACTGCGCGCTTCGGCAGAGGCTTGCTTTCTCGCACGGCGCGCACAACGTCCCCGAGGGGGAGTACCTGATAACGCGCCTCATAGAGGGTGCGCATCTGGGCCGCGAAGGTATCAATGGACAGGCTAATGGGCGAAGGGCGAGAATCCAGCGCGTGGTACACAAGGATGGGGATATGGCTCATGGAATGGTGACGGTCTCGCGGGTGGCAAGCCGGGCGGCAGCGCCCAGGCACCAGGCCAGCTTCGATAGATAGACGCCCGTCCAGGTAAGGCGGCGGTGCAGTCGCCGGTCGCGGTAGATGCGCGCTGTGACCGCCGCCGCAAGGAGGGGCGCAGCGGCGCGGAGCGCACGGGGGTGTCGAAGCGCGAAAGGCAAGGCGTATCTGCCAGCGTAGCGTGGGTCAACCCTGGGCGAGTAATAGCCAACACGCCAGAACTTGCGCCAGACGTCACGCGCGGTAACCGCAGCCTGTCGATGCTCGACACGGAGGGTGGGATCAAAGTGAAGAATGTGTCCAGCCCGGCTGAGGCGCAACGTCAGATCTGTATCTTCACCTGCAGCACGTGGGTAGGTCTCGTCAAAGAGGCCTACGGTGTACAGTGCGCTGCGGCGTACAGCGAGACTCAAGGTATTGAGATGAGAGCGAGGACCAGCGGGGAGCCACGCCAGGAAGGGATACAACATGCTGATATTGTAGCAGACTGTCCAGTATCCAGCACTCCAGTCGAAGGTCGCAGCGCCGCCAACCACCGTCACACAGGGATCGGCGAAACGGGCGCTCAGGCGTTCCAACCAACCGGGGTCGGGGATGCCATCGGCGTCGAGGAAGACGATCACATCGCCATGAGTGGCCTGGACTCCGAGATTGCGGGCACGCGCAGGCGGCAAGGGTGTATCGGGGTTTACATGCTGTACCCAGGGCACGCTCGCGACGTAGCCGTACCTGTCAGGTCCAACGACCGCCACCTCGACCTGAGTGATGGGCCGAGTTTGGCGCTGAAGGGCAGCGAGGGTGTGGTTCAGGACGGGAGAGTGGAGATTGGGGATGACGATCGCGAAGGAGGGCTTACTGGGCAGGGGCAGTGGCTCCAAACTGACAGCAGGGCGTGAAGATGCAGTATCAACGATGGAGGAGACAGGCATGCGAGACGGCTCCCTGATGGCGCGTTGTCAACGATGACGACCACGCATAAAGTACGACGACCAGGCAGCCCAGGGGTTACGGTGTACGCGACTG
>CAZJJF010000536.1:0-2298 GCA_964546245.1 uncultured Anaerolineales bacterium | reverse complement strand
CCGCGTCAGTGTCAGGCTCAGCCCCTTCGAGCTGCTCACGGCGCGTTTCCGCCCCGGCAAGGTCAACCTGCGCGACCTGTGGGCCGACGCCCAGGCGCGTTATCCCATCCTCCACGAGTACGACGTCGATCCCTACACGGCCTTGCAGGTCGTATCCCTGGTCGGCTACTCGCCGCCCACCTGCAAGCGCCGCGACGTGCTCAACCTGGACGCCAATGACATTCGCTACTGGTGGGATCGCGCCATCGCTGGCCTCGCCGCGGGGCTGACTTTCATCCGCGACCACGTGGGCGTCGCTGCCCCCGACCTGCTACCCTACCCGGCCATGATCGCGCCCCTGGCCGCCGTACTGTCAAGCCAGCCGGAGGCTGCCGCTGGGCCTGAGACATCAGGCAAGTTAAGTCTGTGGTTCTGGCGCTCGGTGTTCGGCCAGGTCTACGAGAGCGCGCCCACGGTGCGCGCCGCTGAGGACGTAACGGCTCTTCAGGCGTGGCTTGCTGGGGGCGAGATGCCTGACGGTGTGGCTCTTTTCCAGTTCAACCCGGCGAGTCTGGCAGAGGTTACGCCGCGCCAACGCGGTCTGTACCGGGGTGTGCTGGCCCTCCTGGCGGCGCGCGGCCCGCGCAGTCTCCGCACCGCCGAGCCGCTGACACGCGAGGAGATGGAGCCGCAGCCTGTCTTTCCAGAGGTCTATCTGCGCGACAGGGGGGCGCCGGCGCGGCTGCGGGAGAGCGCCCTCAACCGCGCGCTGGTTGACCGTCGCATTGCGAGCAAGATGCGCGCCCACCCGCCCAGCGAGTACATCGCCGAGGCGGGTCGCCTGCTCACTAGCGCGGACCTGGCGGCCGTGCTGGACTCGCTCCTGCTGCCCGGCGCCGGGTCGCTGCCCGAGTGGGGCGACGACTACAACACGTTCCTGGCGTGGCGTCAACATGCTGTCGGCGCAGCCATCCAACAGGTGACGGCGGAAGAGGCGGCGCCGGAGTCACCCGCGCCGGTCATGGCGTAACAGGAGTAACGATGCAACTGGACCCCATCGCCGCCCACGTTGCCCGTCTGGTCGCGCCGGGCGTCGTTGACATGCACTTCGACCTGCTCATGGATCTGTGGGAGAAGCGACGCCGGACGGGTGTCCTGGTCAACGATCACCTGGATGCGCTGCGGGCGGGGCATATGGGGGTCGTCGCGGCGGCCATCTACCTGCTCGACGGTTATCTACCGGAGATGGCGCTGCGGGTGGCGCTGGGCCAGATCGCCCGCCTGTACACTGAGGTCGATACGACGAACGACTTTGCCATCTGCCGTAGCTACGCCGAAATCGAGGCGGCGCGGCAAACAGGCCGTATCGCGCTGCTCATCACGATGGAGGGGGTGGAGCCGCTGGGTAACGACCTCAATCTGCTGCGCATCTTCTACGAGCTGGGGGTGCGCCAGGTTGGCCTGACCCATGCCCGACGCAACTACGCGGGCGATGGCGGCGTGTTCGCGCCGCGTGGCTCGGTGCGCCACGGGCTGACCGCCTTCGGTCGCGACGTGGTTCACGAATGTGAGCGTCTGGGTATCATCCTCGACCTGGCCCACATTAACCCGGCCGGCTTCGAGGACATCCTGGCTGAGACGACGCGCCCGGTGATCATCTCTCATACCAACTCGCGCCGCTACTACGACATCGAGCGCAACGCCACCGACGAGCAGGTGCGCGCGGTGGGCGAGCGGGGTGGGGTGGTGGGGGTGAACGCCACGCTGGTCGACCGTGGCCCCGCGCACGCCACTATCGACCGCTATATCGACCACATCGAGCATTTCGTGGGTCTCATCGGCAGCGAGCATGTGGGGCTGGGCCTCGACTATTTCAAGGCGCTCCACGATGTTTTGCCCCAATCGGAGAAGGACCAGCTGGCCGCGATGGTTAGCGATATCTCCATCATCCCCGATCTGTCGACCCACGCCGATATGGAGCATTTGGTACGCGGCCTGATTCGGCGCGGTTTTAGCGACGACGCCATCGCCGGGATTCTGTATGGCAACTGGCTGCGCATCCTGCGGGAGATGTTATAGGGTGGGGCAAGAAAAAGGAGCCGCTTCCCTGGCAGGAAGCGGCGCCCATTGAGAGCAGCTGCTTGGCGACGCCTTACTTTCCCACCCAGTTACCCAGGCAGTATCATCAGGGCTGGCGGGCTTAACGGCCGGGTTCGAGATGGGTCCGGGTGTACCCCCGCCGCTCATGCCACCAAGCATCCTTCGGCTGTCACAGCTGTGACACGCTAAGAACTGAACAGGAAGAGAAGTCCATCAGCC
>CAZJJF010000535.1:1730-2312 GCA_964546245.1 uncultured Anaerolineales bacterium | reverse complement strand
GCGCGTTGGGCCGGTGTTCGTCATCGCCGAGGACGACCCCCAGGAGGCGGCGACCATGCGCGCGGCGGTGCGGCAGCAGATCGCCTTCTACGCCTCGACGCCCAGCTACAAGGGCGTGCTGGACATCCACGGCTGGGGCGGGTTGAGCGGCGAATTGGGGGACCTGGCGATACGCCAGCGATGGGGCGAGATGGCGGCGCTCATCAGCGATGAGATGCTGGACGTATACGCCGTGCGCGGGCGCTGGGCCGACCTGCCGCGCCTGATTCAGCAGCGCTACGGCGGCCTCCTCGACCGGGTGATGTATTACATGCCCTACGTCAGCGGCGAGATGGACGCCCGCTGGCAGCAAGCCGCCGAGGGGTTCGAGGAGTGAGTCACCCTGCGCCAGGCTTCCGCATGAAGCAGGCAGGCGACTAGATGTCATATCGAGAGGGCGCTATGGTCGATCCACTCTCATCTCCGTCTTTCCCCAGCTTCCAGCACTTCATGCAGCACCTGGAGCAAGATTGCCTGATCTGTTCCCCTTACATCACGACCGGCCCGGTGACCAAGTTGGTGGACGCAATTCGTACAAAGCGC
>CAZJJF010000535.1:0-1720 GCA_964546245.1 uncultured Anaerolineales bacterium | reverse complement strand
ACCTCGGTGGTGGCCATGATCCGCAGGGAGGCCGACATCTCCCTGGGCAACATCGTGAATGGATCTACAGATGTGGCAGCATTGCTGTACTTGAAAGAGAGCATTCAGCACGTCGAGATTGTCTATCTACCGCGTATCCACGCGAAGGTCTACATCTCCGGTAATGCATCCGCCATTGTCAGCTCGGCTAACTTCACCGATGGCGGCTTCTATCACAATCTGGAGTATGGAGTTCGACTGACGGAGCCGACGACAGTGGCGCGAGTCAGACAGGACATCGAGAACTACGCCCAACTTGGGGGCATTGTTACACGAACACGCTTACTGGAGCTAAAAACCCGCATCGACAAGGTGAAGGCGGCGGTCCGGGAGGAACAGAAGTCAATCAACCGACGACTTCGCGAGCTTTCTACCGAGCTTGAGCGTGAGGCTGCGGACGAATTGCTCCGAGTGCGCATTCAAGGCACGACTATTAACACCATTTTTGCGCAGACCATCGTCTATCTCCTCGCCCGGCGCGCCATGACCACCGAGGAATTGCATCGCTACATTCAGGAAATCCATCCCGACCTCTGCGATGACACAGTAGATCGAGTCATCGACGGCGAGCACTTCGGTAAGCTCTGGAAGCACCAGGTCAGGAACGCGCAGCAGCACTTGAAGAGAAACGGGCTAATCGCCTACGATCCTGGTCGGCGAGTTTGGCGACTGGCAAACAAGCCGTCAGGCTGAGATACGCGACGCCAATCATGCTCGTAGCTGCCCCGCCACCCACCCCGGCGCCGCTCGCTCCAGGCGCTTCTTCTTGAGGTTCTCGCGCATGACCCACTGCGCGTCGGGGTCGGCGCTCTGGAGCCAGCGGTCCAGGCCGACGGCGGGCGCGGCGGCGACGGTGACGCTCCAGCCGTAGCCGAGAGTCTGGCGCAGGACGCGGTAGTCGTCGGTGCGGCGGTCGGGAGCGGCGACCAGGGTGGCCGTAATGCCGTCGAGGATCGCCAGCACGTCGGCGGCGATGGCCTCGTCGCGCAGCAGGCGCGGCTCGCACAGGGCCGCCACGGCGCAGCGCTGCTCCAGGCGGCTACCCCGCGCCCAGTCTGCCATCAACGCCACCAGCCCCGCCATGTCCGCGTCGCCGTACAGCTGTAATGCCGTCGCGGCGGCCTCCCGCACCCGCCAGCGCGGGTCGGCGGCGTGACCGCGCAGCTTGTCCAGCGCGCCGGTGTCGCCCTCGGCGGCCAGCCGACCGAGACCCAGCACGCCGCAGAAGGCGAGGAACTCGCCGGACGTGTTGGTGGGGGCGACGCTCGCGTCCAGGGCGCGGTAGCGGTCGAACAGGGCGGCGTCGCCCACGTCGGCGACGGCGTGGGCCAGTTCCAGGTTGCCGCGCGGCCCCGGCAGTCCCGACTCGCGCCGCAGATAGTCGTCCCAATCGGCGAGGCTCGCCAAGGTACGGCGGTAGTCGTCTAGTCGTCCCATTCCAGCCGTCTCACCAGATCGAGGGTTACAGGGACCGCGTCAGGGCGGACGGGCAACAGCGGAAGGCCGTTGCGCATTTTGTGCTCTGTCGACGGGCGCAGCGCTTCTCGCACTAGGTCGGAGGCCACCTGCTCGACGGTCACATCTCGCTACTGAGCAAGTTCGCGCAAGGCGTCGAGCACATCCTCATCCACGTCTATCGTGATGCGCACGTAGCCTCCTCCCTGCTTTCCCTTCGCGTCTT
>CAZJJF010000534.1:0-2315 GCA_964546245.1 uncultured Anaerolineales bacterium | reverse complement strand
AACCAGAAGATCATGTCGACTCTGGGAGCCAACAACGATGCCTGGTCGGGGAAGATAGGCAAACCCGGCATAGACCTACTCCATCTGAGAGATGCACGGCGGCCCGCCAGAGCGCGCCAGACGGCGTCACACCCTCGGCGAGGACTTCCGCGCGTCGCGGCGGAACATGACGATCATGAAGCCAGCCAACAGGACGAAGGCGATCAGTGAGCCAATGCGCACCGTGTTGAGAATGGCCAGGCTGTATTTCCCAATCGCCGGATCGTACTGATAGCAGAAGAGCAGTACTTTATCGACTAACGTGCCAATTTTACCCTGCGATGAGTCGATGAGACCCAGGCGTAGGTCCTGCCCCGAATAGTTGGGCGCGAACAGGTACTTGGACACGTGCCCATCCGGCGTCAGCAGCAAGATGGCATCCGGATGGACATATTCCCCCGTGGTCTCGTCGTAGGCATAGCGGAAACCTACACTGTCCGCCAGTTCCTCGATGGCAGCCTGGTCGCCCGTGAGGAAGTGCCAATACTTGTCGACACCGGGGCGCGGATAGCGATGCTCAAAGGCGATCTTCGTGCGGCCCGCATCCTGGGGCGTCTCCCGTGGGTTGATGCTTACCGACACGATGTTGTACTGCTCGCCGATGTTAAAGGAAATCATGCCCAGCTTCTGCACCAGATCGTCCAGGATGACAGAGCAGGTATTCTTGCAGTTGTAGTAGTTCAGCGTCAGGATGACCGGCTTGCCATCCGTCATGTACTCGCGGAGACTGACGGAACGCCAGATCTCATCCCGGAAAACCAGGTCCAGAGGAATCTGTGCATCCAACTTCTGATCCAGGCCTACTTCGTCCAGAATTGGTGGCCTGGGCGGCTCGGCCCGCGCCGGCCCCGCAGCTACTCCGAGGACAACGAGGACCAGACCCAGCGCCCACAGCCCCTGCTGTAGGCGGCCTCGCAGTCCATCAAACTTCACGTTCATACGACGCCTCAAACCCTTTCCATAACTATCGACACCAGCGAACCCTCGATACTACTTACCCTCCGCGGCCGGCACGTAGCGCCCACCATTCGAGTCAGGCGGCGGCGCTTGATTCAGCAGCGTGTTCAGTAACTCCCCATAGTCCGCCGCCGACGGCAACCCTTGAATCACTACCAACTGCATGGCCTGGTCGATGGGGATGTGAGCAATACCGGCCGCCTCATCTACCCAACCATACGTGGTAAGGTCGGCCAGACTCTGCGCTACCATCACCCGGTACTCCAGGTTGGGGTCCGCGCGCGCCACGACGTCCGGGGGCGGCTTGGGGACCGGCGCTGCCGCGACCCCTGCCGAAGGAACGCCAACCTCAGGCTGCTCTTTGGTCACCACGCTCACCACCAGGATGGCGACGCCAAAGGCGATGACCGACACAATCATCAGGCCCACAATGAAGGCGATCACCGGGCGCACATTGGCGCGGTTCGGCTCGTGCCCTTCCTCGATAGCCTCGTCCAACTGGCCTGTCGGCTCAATACCCTGCCCATGCTCATAGGCAAGCTCAAGCGAATCCGCCACCGGCGCGCCCTCCGCATCCACGGCAGCCTGAACGCCCGGCTTGCCGGACTGTGGAACCTCGCGCCAATTTTCGTAGGGCGGCTGGTCTTCAGCACTACCAGGAGTATGTTCACTCATGCGCTTCCATCTCCTCTCAAGACACCCGATCGGGCAGCGTTTCTAGTGACCGTGGCCGTGGCCGCTCGCGTTTGGCGGCGGGAGGCGGTGATCCGACAGCGACAACAGCGGCCGCCGCTGCAGCTGCCACAGATAGAAGGCCAGCCAGATGCCGCCGATACCGGCCGGAATCACCAGGTCGCTCCAGGTAATCAGCAGGGTCTGGGAGAACTCGGGGTTGACCAGCCAGATGAGGTTCAAGAGCTGCGTGGCCAGGAGCAGCAGCGCGACGCCAGCCATGGCGCGCGGATTGCGCTTGAGGTCCACCGACAGCAGCAGCACGAAGGGCACAATAAAGCCCACCACGACGACGGCCAGGGTGATCCACTCCCAGCCGCCATTACCGCGCAGGATATACCAGGGCGTCTCCTCGGCTATGTTCGCATACCATATCAGAAGGAACTGAGAGAAAGCGAAGTACATCCAAATCAAGGCGATAGACAAAGCGAAGCCGCCGTAGTTACCGAGGATGCCGGGATTCATGTAGTCGGCCAGCGGCTCGGTGTGATATAGCAGCGTGAGGTTGAGGATAATGAAAGCGGCGGCGGCCACGAACAACCCGGCGCCGACAATCGCGCCCAAGATACTCGACACCCATGTCGGCT
>CAZJJF010000533.1:295-2316 GCA_964546245.1 uncultured Anaerolineales bacterium | reverse complement strand
CCTTGCAGCCTCGCCTCCGACCACGGCAGGGGGATTCTAGCGCGGCCTGGGCGTCGCGTCAAAACACCATGAGCTGCTCGTACAGCAGGTCGAGGCTGAGGTCGGAGCGGACGGTCTCGTGGGTCTGGAGGGTGAGGGCGGCGGCCGATGCGCCGAGGCGCACCGCCTCGTCCAACGGCACGTTGTTGAGCAGGCTGAATATGACGCCCGCCGTCAGCGCGGCGCCCGCGCCCGTTGTGTCCACCACTTCGTCGATGGGGAAGGCGGGAATCCAACCGCTCTCGTCGGACGTGGCGAAGGCGACCCCCTCCGCCCCCAGCGTCACCACCGCCGTGCCGACGCCCTGCTGGACCAATGCCCGCGCCATGCCAATCGCCGCCTCGCGGCCGCCGATCGGGCGCGGGCAGTAGACCTGCGCCTCGGTGGCGTTGAGCACCAGGATGTCAATATCGCCCAGCAGGGCCGCCAGCTTGGGGGCCAGAATCGCCGACGTGGGGTCGGCGCACAGGGGGATGCCCTGCTCGCGGGACAGGTTGACCACCGCGGCCAGCGTCTCCTCCGGCAGGTTCGCGTCGACAAAGATCATATCGGCGGCATAGAACAGCGGCTCGTAGGCGACAATGCAGTCGGGGACCAGTTCGTTCAGCGCCTCCATATCGTCCAGCGCGAACAGGACGCGCCCCTCGGCGTCGGACAGCGTCAGGTAGGCTCCCGTGTGGGCCTCGGCGGCGATGAGGGTCGGCGCGACGTTGACGCCCGCCGCCACGGTGTGGTCTAGGATGGCCTGGCCGACGGGATCGTCGCCCACCACCGTCATCAGGGTCGTCTCGACGCCCAGGCGGGCCAGGTTCTCGGCGACGTTGCGCCCCACGCCACCCATGCCCAGGCGCACGTCGCCAGGGTTCGAGGTGAGGGCGCGCAGACTGCCCAGGGCGCGGCCCTTGATGTCGATGCTCGCAGCCCCCAGCACGATGACGCGGCAGAACGGGTCCATCGCCCCTCCCTAGACCAGCTTGTGGCGCACGTAGGAACTGGCGTAGTCCATCGCCATGACGACGGCCACGATCATCCACAGGGCGACCGCCGCCTGCCGCCACAGCAGCAGGTTCATGAACTGGATGAGGATGAAGCCGATGCCGCCGCCGCCGACGAGGCCGATGACCGTCGCCATGCGCACGTTGATGTCCCAGCGGTAGAAGGTGAAGGACACGAAGGCCGGCACCACCTGGGGCAACACCGCGTACATCACCGTTTGCAGGTTGTTGGCCCCCGTGGCGCGCACCGCCTCGATGGGGCCGCCGTCAATGCCCTCAATGGCTTCAGAGTAGAGCTTGCCCAACGCGCCGATGCCGTGGACCGTAATGGCCAGCACGCCGGCGAAGGAGCCAATGCCCACGATCACGGCCATGATGACGACGACGATGAGGGTCTCGATGGAGCGGAGGATATTGAAGAAGGTGCGCGTCACGTAATAGATCGTCTCGGTAGACTTGCTGCCGCTCATGATATTACGCGCACCGAGGAAGCTCAGCGGGGCGGCGATGATGACGGAGAAGGTCGTCCCCATCAGCGCCAGGAAGATAGTCTCAATGATAGCCACGAAGGAGATGCGCGCGGCCTCCGACCAGGTGTACTTCTGAAAACCGAGGGGGCCGACGACAGGCTCTGCGAACTTGACGTTGATGAACTGCACGCCCCGCGCGTCCGTGGTCGGCATCGTCACGCTCTCGCTGAACACGCCCGCCGCGTCGGTGGTCACGGTGGCAATTGGGTTGTCGTTGTAGGAGATGACGCCCTCGGCGTTGGCGGGCCAGCCCGTGCCCGATATCTGGACTGTCTCCCCCGACGTGACGATTCGCGACGACATCTCCACCTGGGGACCAGGCTTCGGCTGCCGCTCTGGGACCGGCGGCGTAAAGTCCCGACTGGCCATGACAATAGAGATCGAGTCTTCCTGGACGGTCATCTCCGGATTGAGGAAATTGGGCGTCAGCAGCTGAACGACGATGTGGCGGGCCTTC
>CAZJJF010000533.1:0-275 GCA_964546245.1 uncultured Anaerolineales bacterium | reverse complement strand
GTCGCGGTGGGGCCCCCCCCCCCCCCCCCCCCGCCCACCCCCCCCCCCCGCCCCCCCGTGGGGGGTTTGTCCCTCTGGGGGGGGGGGGGGGGGCCCGGCCGCACGGCCCAGGGGAGTGCTTTGTTGCGCCATCAGGCAATCTCCACTTCTATAGCGTCTTCGCCATAGATCTGGCGGAACCGCTGCGGGGTAATCTCGGTGGGCAGGCCGTCAAAGGCGACCGTACCGCCCTTGAGGGCGATGACACGGGTGGCGTAGCGCCGCGCCAGCGACAG
>CAZJJF010000532.1:0-2317 GCA_964546245.1 uncultured Anaerolineales bacterium | reverse complement strand
CGCGACGCGGAACGTAGAAGTCGAACAGGGCCTGCTGCTCGCTGTTGTTCAGCAACACCACGTCCCGCGCGCCCACCTGGGTCATCAGGCCCAGGATGACCGGCCCGTAGTCGCTCTTGATGAACTGGGGATCGCTGTACCAATGGCGCAGCGACAGGACGTTGAGGGCCAACAGCGCGCCTAGAGCCAGGCCCGCCAGGGCACGACGCCGCCCCAACAGCCCGGCCACGCCGATGCCCGCCGCTATCACCAGTGGCGCTGCCCCCATGAGGACAAATCGCTCGTGGAAGAAGGGCATGAGGGCGTTGGCGAGCCAGCCCACCAGCAGCGGTGACGCGATGGCCGCGCCCAGCAGCACGGCTTCCCACGCGGCGCGTTGCCGCGCCAGGGCCACCAGCCCCAGCCCGGCCAGGGCTGCGCCCACCACCACCGCCAGCGGAGCGAGATTCGGCAGCGTCAGGCCGGCGGTGTACGACACCAGGCCGCGCCAGGTGATGTCGGCCAGTTCCGCCAGACCGAGGGAGCGGCCCACCGTCCGGGCGTGCCCCACCAGACTGCTCGCCTGGCCGATGACCCACGGCGCGTAGGCCAGGGCCACAAAGGCCATCGTCCACAACCACGGCGTCAGGGGCGACCAGTCGGGCGCGCCGCGTCGGCGGCGGCTCAACGCGAGGCTCAGGGTAGCCAGGAACTGGGCGGGCAGCACAAAGAACACGCCGTAGTGGGTGTACAGCCCGGCTAGTGTCACCAGCGCGTAGCCGACGACCCAGCGCCCCGTGGCCCGCCCCTGGAGCAAGGTAATGAGTAACGCGAGGGATGCCAGCGACAGCATCGCCGCCAGGGCGTACATGCGCAGTTCCTGGGCGTAGTAGACCTGCACCGGCGCGGTCGCCATGAGCCACGCGGCCAGCATGCCCGCGCCGCGCCCAAACAGCCACGTCGCCGCCAGGTAGGCCAAGGGAATCATGGGCAGCGAGGCGGCTACCGACAGGAAGCGCAGGGCGAACACGCTTTGCAGCTCGCCCAGCGGCGGCGCGACGAGCATCGCCCACCCTTTGAGCAAGGCGTAGTAGAACGGGGGATGGGTGTCCAGGCCCGGCGCGAGGACGCGCAGCCAGGGTTGGCCGATAACGAAAGTCGTGAAGGCTTCGTCGCCCCACAGCCCCTGGCTGTCGAGGGCGTATAGCCGCAGGCCGAACCCTACCACAACGGCCAATAGCAGGCTGAGGCGCGAGCCACGCCACATGTCAGGCGTCGACGGCAACCTTGACGACAATCTTCTTCACGGCCGATGGCGCGGCCGCGCTCAGCTTCGGAGCGTGGGCGTCCGGCGGCCACAGTACCGCCAGGTAGCCCGCCCGAAGAAGCGTGCGGGTCATGTCCGCCTCGGCCACCGTTCCCAGCAGGGCGTCACCCGCCTCGGCGTAGGGTTGGGTGACCGACACGCGGTCGAGGGGCGCCCAGCCAATGACCTCCTCGCCTGCCGCGACGTATTGCACGTCCAGGTACTTGCGGTGCGCCTCGAAGAGGGGCGTCTGGGCCGGGTCGAGGGTTGCGTAGGACTGGACCAGGGCGAAGACCCGGTCGCCGTCCAGGTCCACGCGCCCATCCTCCAGCGCCTGGCCCTGGGCCGCGCGCAGAAAGGCGATCGCCTTTGCCATGCCGTCGGTCATTGCCACCTGCCGTGGCAGGTTGTCCAGGTCAGTCACAATCATGGCTGTCTCCTAATGCGTCGCCACCCACACTGTCTTACTCTCCAGGTACAGGTCCAGGGCGGGGCGGCCCATCTCGCGACCCCAGCCGCTTTGCTTGTAGCCGCCGAAGGGCGCGGCCGGGTCGAACTGGTCGTAGCAGTTGACCCACACCACCCCGGCTTTCAGTCCCGCCGCCACGCGGTGCGCCCTGGCGACGTCCCGCGTCCAGATACCCGCCGCCAATCCGTAGTGGGTATCGTTGGCGCGGCGCAGAGCCTCATCAATATCCTCAAAGCTGGTCACGGCTACCACGGGGCCAAAGATTTCTTCGCGCACGATGCGCATATCGTCGCGCACGTCGGTGAAGATGGTCGGCTCCAGGAAGTAGCCATCCCCCACGTCGGCAGGGCGCGCCCCGCCCAGGCGCAGCGTCGCCCCTTCCTGCTGGCCGCTCGCGATGTAGCCCGTGACCCGGTCCAGCTGCTCCTGGGAGATAAGGGGGCCGAGGTGGGTCTTGGGGTGCAGGCCGTGGCCCAGCCGCAGCGCGCTCGCCCGCTCGGCCAGCCGCGCGGTGAACTCGTCGGCTACGCTCGCCTGCACGAATAGCCGCGACCCGGCGATGC
>CAZJJF010000531.1:1143-2325 GCA_964546245.1 uncultured Anaerolineales bacterium | reverse complement strand
ACGCGCAAATAGCCTGGCAACCGTGCGCCATTACACGCCTTCCCCCGCGCCCTTCGACCGGCGCCGCCTCATTACTCCCCTCCTGCTCCCCTTCATGCTTGCCGTGCTCCTCGTGGGCCTGGGCAAGCCGCCTGTCATACCCACCGAGCTTGGCCCCCAGCAGACGGTCGTCACGCACGCGCCTCAACTGGCGGTACATACTCGCCTGACCGACGAGGTTGAGAGTTGGAAGATCAAGCAGACGCTGATTATGGTGCGGTTGATGGGCGCATCGACCATCGTCGAGTACTTCCCATGGGCGTACATGGAGCCGCGTCAGGGCCGCTACAACTGGGACCACGCTGACCAGGTGATCGATCATGCTAGACGCCAGGGGTTGAAGGTCGTGGCCCGCATCGACTACGTGCCGGATTGGGCGCGGCCTGCCCAGTCGTCGACGCGGCTGTTGCCCGATGAGCATTTCGAGGACTACGCGCGCTTTGTTGGGGCGTTCGCCGAGCGCTACCAGGGTCGTGTCGAGGCGCTGGTTATCTGGAACGAACCGAATGTCAGCTTCGAGTGGGGCGGGCGGCCACCCGATGCCGCGGCCTACACGCGGCTGCTGGCGGCGGCGTACCGGGCCGCCAAGGCCGCCGACCCGGCGGTACAGGTGTGGGCCGGCGCGCTAGCGCCCACCCTTGCCAGCAGTGACGAAGAGGGGGCGGTCAGCGATCTTGAATACCTGGAGGCCATGTACGCCGCCGGAGCGGCCCGCTACTTCGACGGCCTGACCATGCACGCCTACGGCTGGAACTTTGCCCCCGACGACCCGCCCGATCCTGAGGTGATTAACTTCCGCCGCGTCGAGCTGCTCCGCGATATCATGGTCAGGCACGGCGACGGGGCCAAGCCCGCGCCTATCACCGAGGCCGGCTGGAATGATAACCCGCGTTGGACGAAGGCCGTGCGTCCTAGCCAGCGCATCGCCGCTACCGTGGACGGACTGGACCTGGCGCGTGGCTGGGAATGGGCGCCCTTCGTGGCCGTGTGGGCCTTTCGCTTTCCCTGGCCGAACCATTCATACATCGACAACTGGGCGCTGGTTGACCCTGATTTCACGCCCCGTCCCATCTACACGGCCCTGGCGGCCTATGCTGCCCTCGGCTCGGCCGAGTCTGCGCTGGAGGCGGCAGGTCTGGCGAC
>CAZJJF010000531.1:0-1133 GCA_964546245.1 uncultured Anaerolineales bacterium | reverse complement strand
GCGCTCCCACGGCGCATCGGTGAGGGTCTTAGAAAGGACCCATGACGAATGACCAGGGACCAATGGGTAGATCTCTCAACCCTCTCCCAAAGGGAAAGAGGGTGGCGAGAGAATCAGACCGGCGTCGATCCGGCTGCCTCCTCGCCGCGCTGCTGCTGCTGCTCACCGCCGTCCAGGTGGCGACGAAAGCGGAGGTCGGCGGGGGCGTGATCGACAGGGCAGGGCTGCCACCGCTACGGGTTGGCATGGACCCCAGTTTCGTGCCCTTCGAGTTCTACACTGGCCCCGACACGCCCGCCCAGGGCTATGACGTTGACCTGGCGCGCGAGATTGCCCGTCGCCTGGGGCAGGAGGCCGTCATCGTGCCGGCTGCCTTTGAGGCTCTTCCCGACGAGCTACGGGCGGGCCGCGCCGACCTCGTCGTCTCTGCCTTCCCGTATGACGCGCGCCTGACCGAGGACCTGGCATTCAGCGGCGCGTACTTCAACGCGGGGCCGGTCGTCATCGTGCGGGCGGGACAGCCGAAGCCGGAAACGCTCGGCGCGCTGGCGGTGGAGCTGGGAACGGCGGCCGACGCCGCAGCGCGCAGCCTCAAGCCGCCACCAGCCCACGTGGTGCGTCTCGCCAGCCCGGAGGCGGTTGTGCAGGCCGTGGCGAGCGGGCAGGTAGACGCGGGCCTGTTGGACATGGTCGCTGCCTTGCAGGCGGGGCCAGAGGTGCAGCCGGTGGGCGTGCCTGTCGTCAATGAGTTCTACGTTGTTGCGGTGCGCAAGGACAACCAGGGCCTCTACAAGGCAGTAGACATCATTGTGGAGGCGCTGCGCCGCGAGGGGGTTCTGGACAAGCTGGCGCGCCAGTGGATGGGCCGCGCCCCTCCCCAATGAGGGGCGACGCTTAGCCCGCTGCCAGGCGGCGCGCTACTTCATCCAGGATGCGGTGGGCGAGGGTGTCTTTTGGCATAGGGTCAAGAGGGGTAATGCTGCCGTCGCGGTCGAGGAGGGTTGCCTGGACCAGGTCGCTGCCGAAGGTCTGGGGCACAGGGTTGGCGACGATCATGTCCAGGTCCTTCGATTGGAGCTTGGCGCGGGCGTTGTCGATAAGGTTCTGGGTCTCGGCGGCAAAGCCGATGATGA
>CAZJJF010000530.1:0-2326 GCA_964546245.1 uncultured Anaerolineales bacterium | reverse complement strand
CAGAACGCTTCAGCCTGAGACCGGACACGACGTAGCACAGAGGGGCGCCCCCCAATCGGGCGCCCCTCTGTGTTTTGGGGACTGGCTGCCATGCTCACTTCCACCCACAACCCCCGCGTCAGCGCCGTGCGCAATCTGCTTGACCACCGCCGGGCGCGGGAAGATAGCCGCCGCTTCGTGGTCGAAGGCGTACGCCTGGTCGAAGCGGCCCTTGATGCCGGTGCGCGCCCCGTCGAGGCCTTCTACACGGCGGAACTGGCCGCCACGCCGCGCGGCGCGGCCCTTCTCGCCCGGCTGCGGGCGGCGGGGGAGACCATCGAGGTGAGTGACCAGGTCTTGCGCGCCCTGAGCGATACCCAGATGCCGCAGGGCGTCGTGGCCGTCGTGCCCTTCCTCGACTGGCCCCCACCCACGCCGCGCCAGGGCGCGCTCCTGGTCCTGGTCGTCGACGGCGTGCGCGACCCCGGCAATCTCGGCTCGTTGTTGCGCGGCGCGGCGGCGGCGGGCGTCGACCGCGTGCTCCTCGCGCCGGGCGGCGTGGACCTGTACAACCCGAAGGTCGTGCGGGCGGGCATGGGCGCGCACTTCGCGCTGCCTGTCGCCAGTCTCGATTGGGCTGCCCTGGCCGCCCAGGTGGCGGGGCTGGCCGTCCGCGCCGCAACGACCCAGGCCCCGCTCGCCTACGACCAGGCGGATTGGACAGCCCCCTCGGCCCTCATCGTCGGCGGTGAGGCCGACGGCGTCAGCGAGGCCGGCTTGCGGCTCGCCCGCGAGACCGTCGCCATCCCCATGCGCCCAGGCGTCGAATCGCTGAATGCAGCGATGGCCGGCGCGGTCATCCTGTTCGAAGCGGCACGGCAGAGAAGAGCGATTGACGATTAGAGCCTGCGGATTGCGAGTCGTCGTCGGTCGGTGGTCGGTGGTCGGCGGTCGGTCGTCTCTTCTCGCGCCGCACGAATCACGCATCATGTGTCCATCTGTGCTATCATTACCGGCTGTGTTTGTCACGTAAGGAGCCGCTCATGTTCCAGCCCGTCACGCCCAGGGTTGATTTCCGCGATGAGGAGGCGGAAGTCCTCGCCTTCTGGAAACAGAACAATACTTTCCAGCGCAGCATGGACATCCGCGCTGACGCGGAGCGTTTCGTCGTCTACGAGGGGCCGCCCACAGCCAACGGCATGCCCCACTACGGCCACGTTCTGACGCGCGTTTTCAAGGATATTATCCCCCGTTATCAGACGATGAAGGGCAAGTTTGTCCTGCGCAAGGGTGGCTGGGACACCCACGGCCTGCCTGTCGAGATCGAGGTCGAGAAACGACTCGGTCTCAAGAACAAGCAGGAAGTCGAGGCTTTCGGCATCGAGCAGTTTAACGAGCTATGCCGCGAGAGCGTCTTCCACTACGTAAGGCAGTGGGTGGAGATGTCCGACCGCCTGGGCTTCTGGTTCGATCTCGACAAGGCCTATATCACCCTGGATCCGGGCTATATGGAGTCGGTGTGGTCCATCCTCAAGAATCTTTGGGACCGCGACCTCATCTACAAGGGCTTCAAGGTTGTGCCCTACTGTGCCCGTTGCGGCACGGCGCTGTCCAGCCATGAATTGGCCCTCGGCTACGATGAGGCGGAGGACCCGTCGGTCTACGTGCGCTTCCCGGTGCAGGATGAGCCAAACACCTATTTCCTGGTCTGGACGACGACGCCCTGGACGCTGCCCGGCAATGTCGCCCTGGCTGTCGGCGCAGACCTCGACTACGTGGTCGCCGAGCAGGACGGCCAGCGGCTCATCGTGGCCGAGGCCCTGTCCCACATCGCCCTGCACGGCGAGTTTCGCATCGTAAAGCGACTCAAAGGCCGCGACCTATTGGGTAAGCGCTATCAGCCGCTCTATACCTTCTTGCCGGTGACGCAGGATTACGCCTATGTCGTCTCGGGCGAATTTGTCAGCACCGAAGACGGCACGGGCATCGTCCACATCGCGCCTGCCTTTGGCGCGGACGACATGGACGTAGGCCGCGAGTATGGGCTGCCGGTGCTGATGACCATCAATGCCCAGGGCCAGTTTATCGATGCTGTGACCCCCTGGGCGGGGCAGTGGGTCAAAGATGCCGATGCGCCCATCACGGCGGACCTCAAGCAGCGCGGTCTGCTGTACCACAGGGGCACGACGGTCCACAAGTACCCGTTCTGCTGGCGCTCGGACAACGACCCGCTCATCCAGTACGCGCGCGAAGCGTGGTTCATCAAGACCACCGCGAAGATCGATCAGGTCATCGAGAACAACCAGTCGGTGGTCTGGTACCCGGAGCACGTGAAGGAGGGGCGCTT
>CAZJJF010000529.1:0-2340 GCA_964546245.1 uncultured Anaerolineales bacterium | reverse complement strand
CCGCCCGAACTCCCGCGCCAGGAACGCCGCACTCAAGTGAATCATGGTTGGGCGGCCGTGCGGGCACGTGCGCGGCGATGAGGAGGCTTCCAACAAGCGTATCAACGCCTGCATCTCCGCCATCGACAGGGTCTGCCCCGCCTTGATGGCCGCCGTCTTGCACACCGCTCGCAGCAACGCGGCCTCGGTATCCACCTCGACGGGATTGCGTCGCCCCTCCCCCAACTGCGCCAGAATCTCTCGCAACGCCTGGCGCGGATCGGCCTGCCGCAGCAGCGCGGGCACAGCGCGCACGAGCAGCGTGCCTGGCCCAAAAGGCTCGAGGGCAAAGCCCAATCGCCCCAGGCCCTCGGCATGCTCAGCCGCTACGGCCGCCTCGCCTGGATCGAGCTCGAGGGGCAAGGGTTCCAGGAGGGTTTGCGCCGCCACGTCGCGGCGGGCATGGGCGGCCAGAAACTCTTCATACAGGACCCGCTCGTGGGCGGCGTGCTGGTCGATCAGATACATGCCGTCCGGCCCCTCGGCGATGATGTACGCCTGCGCCACCTGGCCCAGCACCCGCAATGCTGGCAGTTTGCCGCCCGTGCCCGGCAAGGTGCGTTCCCCTGGCGGCAGCGCCGTGGCGGGCGGCGCGGCCATGCCCCATATCGGCGGCTCAGTCGGCGGCATATCCGTCGTCGGCCACCAGTCGGGGGCCAGCATAGGGCGAGACGCGAGCGCGGCCGCATCGCTCGGCACGGCCCAGCCACCGCCCCGCGCATCATCCCAGACCGGCGATCCGCCGAACTGGGGCACGGGCGCGAAGCGAATCACAGCGCGGCGCACCGCCTGCTGCACCGCGCTGAACACGGCGCGGCCATCGCGGAAACGGACCTCAGCCTTAGCCGGATGGACATTCACGTCCACATCTTCCGGCGCGACCTGGATGTGAAGCGCGGAGATCGGAAAGCGCCCTACCATCAGCAGCGTGTGGTAGGCCTCTGTGACTGCCACGGCCAGGGCGCGGTCCTGCACCACCCGCCCATTGACAACGAAGGTCATATGGGCGCGGTTGGCGCGACTCACGGATGGTGGGCTGACGAAGCCCCAGACCCGTGGCGCGCCCTCTGCCTCGCGATCCTCATACGCCTCGCCGTCCTCCTCGACCCCTGCCACCTCGATCATCTGGCGGGCCAGGTCCGCGCCATACACCGTCGCCAGCGCATCGATGAGCGCGCCGCCCGCATGCTGGAAGGCCGCCCGACCATCACTGACCAGCGAGAGACGGCGCTCGGGGAAGGCCAGGGCCAACCGCTGCAACAGGGCGTGAACCTGCCCCGCCTCGGCCGTGGCCGACTTGAGGAACTTGAGGCGCGCGGGCGTATTGTAGAACAGGTTCTCGACGGTCATCACCGTCCCCGCCGGCGCCCCGACCCCGGCCCGCTCCACCATCCGCCCCGCCTCTAGTCGTAGCCGCGTCCCGACTGCCTCCGGGCGGGCGCGTGTCACCAGCGTGACACGGCTAACGGCGGCGATGCTCGGCAGCGCCTCGCCGCGAAAGCCCAATGTCCGCACATGGAACAAGTCCTCGGCTGACTGGACCTTACTGGTGGCGTGACGCTGGAAGGCCCTCTCCGCCTCAGCAGAGACGATGCCCGACCCATCGTCGGCGACACGGATGAGACGCTGGCCGCCTTCGCGAATCTCAACACGAATATCCGTCGCCCCCGCGTCCAGAGCGTTCTCGACCAGTTCCTTCACCACGGACACCGGCCGTTCGATGACCTCACCCGCCGCGATCTTGGCGGCTACGTCGTCAGCCAGCACGATGATCGGCATACACCCTCCGCGCTGTGGTCAGACCAGAATTGTAGCACAAACGAGCCAATAGCCGCCAGCCGGCGGTATGACACTTGCGCCAAATCGCCAATGCGTGCAAAATTAAGGCAAGCATTAGTCGAGGCTTATTCGCTTTTCCGTCATTCAGGTTGCCGGGGCCGCAAGATCGTATTGGCCGGGCAGCCTACCAGTCTGGATGGGACGTTTATGGACGCACAAAACCATATCGCCGTTTTTGTCGATTTCGAGAACATCGCTGCCGCCGCCGATGAGGACCACCGCGAGATCGAGCTTACCAAGCTGTTTGACTATCTCAAGGCCCGCGGCCGCGTAACCATCAAGCGCGCCTACGGCGACTGGCGCCGCTTCAGCCGTCACCGCAGCGACCTGTTGGAAAACGCCGTCAACCTCGTGCAGCTCTACAGCTACGGCATGGCGCATAAGAACGGGGCCGACATTCGCCTGTGCATCGAGGCCGTCGAGACCGTCTTCACCCACCCCGGCATCCAGACTTACGCGATT
>CAZJJF010000528.1:0-2349 GCA_964546245.1 uncultured Anaerolineales bacterium | reverse complement strand
CCCCCCCCCCCCCCCCCCCCCCCCCCCCCCCCCCCCCCCCCCCCCCCCCGCCCCGGCGCGCCGTCACTATGGCAGGCGACGGCTATGCTGGCCCAGGCGGCTGCCCCGCCGACGCCGAGCGACCTGTTCTGGACGTTCCTGCGCATCGGGTCGGTGCTGTATGGCAGTGGCTACGTCCTGCTGGCCTTCTTGTACTCCGACTTCGTGACGAACACGAGCTGGCTGACGCAGCAGCAATTGCTGGACGCGGTGGCGGTGGGGCAGTTCACGCCGGGGCCGGTGTTTACCACGGCAACGTTCGTCGGCTACATCATGGCCGGTTGGCAGGGCGCGGTCGCAGCGACGGTCGGCATCTTCCTGCCGGCCTTTTTCTTTGTCTGGCTCACCCATCCCTACGTGGCGCGGGTGCGCGCCTCGACGTGGGCCGCGCCGCTGCTGGACGGGGTGAACGTAGCGTCGCTGGCGCTCATGGCAGGCGTGACGTGGCAGTTGGGGCGCACGGCGATTGTGGACTGGCTGACGCTGGGCATCGCTGCGGTGGCGGCTGTGCTGCTGGTGCGCTATCACGTCAATTCCGCCTGGCTCGTCCTCGGCGGCGGCCTTATCGGGCTGGCGTATCGATCCTGGGTCGGCGGCTAGTCTTATAGCTTACGGTAGCAAGACCGCCGCCAATGCCTCACGCACGGCCGAGTCTGCTGCGTCGCTGACGATGGCCACGTCACCCACATCGCAGGCAACGATGAAGCGCAGTCGCCCGCCCGCCTTCTTCTTGTCCATGAACATGGCAGCGTAGACGGCGTCCGGATCGAGGCCGGGGGCGGCGGTGGGCAGGTCGAGGCGGGCCAGGACGGCGCGTACCCGATCTTCGAGGCTGGCGGGAGCCATGTCGAGGAGGGTTCCCAGGCGGGCGGCGGCAAGCATGCCGATAGCAACGCACTCGCCGTGGCGCAGGCCGTAGCCGCTAACCGTCTCGATGGCGTGGCCAAAGGTATGGCCCAGGTTGAGGACGGCGCGCCGGCCCTGCTCGTAGGGGTCTTCCTCGACGACGCGCTGCTTGACGGCCACGGCGCGCGCGATGGACCACGCCAACGGCTCGGGGCCGTCGCTCTCCAGGCGCTCGAAGAGCTCGCGGTCGTCGATCAGGCCTGCCTTGACGACCTCGGCCAGGCCGGAGGCTACCTCGGCGCGGGGCAGGCTGGCAAGGGTGTCCAGGTCGGCCAGAACCAGGCGCGGCGTCTTGAACGCGCCGACGAGATTCTTGCCCTGGGGCAGGTCCACCCCCACTTTCCCACCCACGGACGCATCCACCATGCTGAGGAGAGTCGTCGGCGCCTGGACGAAGGCAACGCCACGCAGGTAGGTGGCGGCGACGAAGCCAACCAGGTCGCCGATGACGCCGCCGCCGAGGGCGACGACCGTCGCGTCGCGGCCGAGTTGGGCGTCGAGGAGGGCGTCGTAGGCCAGACGCACCGTATCCAGGGTCTTGTAGCCCTCGCCGCTGGGCAGAACGACGGGGTGGACCGCCAGGCCGGCGGCGGCCAGGCTCGCCTTGGCGGGGGCCGCGTGGTGGGGGGCGACGGCGGTATCGGTGATGAGGGCGACGGGGCCGGTCAGGCCGCGCGCCACCAGGGCGGGGCCGAGGGTCGCCAGTAGGCCCGGGCCGATGAGGACGGCATAGTCGCCGTCGGGGGCGTGGATGGTGAGGGAATGTGTCGCATGATAGAAGGACATGGTATACTCGTAGCGGGCAAAGGAGCGGGTTCAGTCGCGATGCTCGGCGCGGATGGCCGCATCCGCGCACCATTGTCTGTGACCAGCCAGCGGGAGCTTCTGGGGCGAGAGCCGCCCGACCCATTATAGCACGTAGGAGAGAATATGCAGTACACCAATTTGGGGCGCACCGCGCTCAAGGTCAGTCGGTTGTGCCTGGGCACAATGAACTTTGGCCCCTTTACGACGGAAGCCGATGCATATCAAATCATGGACCACGCCCTGGACGTGGGCATCAACTTCTTCGACACGGCCAACGTGTACGGTTGGAAGCTAGGCGAGGGCGTGACTGAGCAGATCGTCGGCCGCTGGTGGGCGCAGGGCGGGGGGCGGCGCGATAAGGTGGTCATCGCCACGAAGGTTCATAACAAGATGGGCGAGTGGCCCAATCAGTCGCGTCTGTCGGCGCTGCACATCATCCGCGCCTGCGAGGCCAGCCTGAAACGCCTACAGACCGATACCATTGACCTATACCAGATGCACCACATCGACCGCGAAGCGCCGTGGGAGGAAGTCTGGCAGGCGATGGAAACCCTGGTCTCCCAGGGCAAGGTGATCTACGTCGGGTCGAGTAACTTC
>CAZJJF010000527.1:0-2352 GCA_964546245.1 uncultured Anaerolineales bacterium | reverse complement strand
ACGCCGAACAGGCTAGCGATGCGGGCCAGCAGAATGTCTGGCTCGAAATTACCACTGGCGACGACGATGGCGTTGTTGGGGGCGTAGTACGTCTGGTAATGGCGATAGAGCTGCTCGCGGGTGATAGTGCGCAGGTCGGCCTTGTCGCCAATAATAGCGTGGTGATAGGGGTGGACGCGGAAAGCCAGGGCGCGCACCTCTTCGCCCAGCCGCCAACCGGGTGAGTTCTCGTGACCCTCGCGCTCGGCGATGATTACGGTCCGCTCCGACTCGACATCGTCGGGGTCGAACAGGGCGTTGCGCATGCGGTCACTCTCGATGTGCAACGCCAGGTCCAGGCGCTCGACAGGCAGCGTGGCGTAATACCGGGTCGAGTCCATGCTCGTCATGCCGTTCCAGACGCCACCCTCGCGCTCGATAGCGCGCTTGAGGGACTGGGCCGGGAAGGTGGGCGTGCCTTTGAACAGCATGTGCTCGACGAAGTGAGAAATACCCGTCTCGCCCGTGCGCTCGTTGCGGCTACCGACGCGGTAGAAGACCCAGAAAGACGCGACGGGGGCGTGGGTCATACGCTTGAGGATGACCGTCAGCCCGTTATCCAGGGTCGTGTAGAGGGGGTCGATCAAGCGGTAGCTCCTGCGGCGCGCAATTAGCGGGTATGGGGGATTATACCACACGCGACCACCGACGACCGACCACCTCATCAGCCGTGGCGGTGGTCGGTCGTCGGTGGTCAGGGTTCAGTCGTTCCCGCCCACAGGCGTCATGATCACCGCGCCGGACGGCTCGCGCTCGGCCTGGCTGGTGGCGTAGCCGCGCCCGACGCCGCGATACACGAAGCCCAGGTTACGCATGAGCTGCGGGTCGTACAGATTGCGACCATCGACGAGGATGGGCAGGCGCATTGCGGCCTTGATGCGCGCCAGGTCCAGGTTCTTGAACTCGTTCCACTCGGTCACGATGATGAGGGCGTCGCAGCCCTCAGCTACCTCGTAGGCATCCTCGCACAACCTCACGTCGCGCAGCAGTCGCTCGGCGTTCTTCATCGCGACGGGGTCATAGGCGCGAATGCGCACACCCTCGTTCTGCAGCAGGCGGATAATCTCGACCGAAGGCGCTTCGCGCATGTCGTCGGTGTTGGGCTTGAAGGACAGCCCCAGGATGCCGACGGTCGCCCCGTTCAGCTTGCCCACCAACTGGCGCACACGCTGGACGGTGCGGCGGCGCATGTCGCGGTTGATCTCGATGACATCGCGCAGGAGTTGCGGGTGCGCGCCGTGGACGGAGGCCATGAACTCCAGCGCCTTCACGTCCTTGGGGAAGCAACTGCCGCCCCAGCCGATGCCCGCGCTCAGGAAGTGGGGGCCGATGCGCTTGTCGAGGCCCATGCCCGCCGACACCTCGCGCACATCCGCGCCCAACTGCTCGCAGATAGTGGCGATCTGGTTGATGAAGGAGATGCGCGACGCCAGGTAGGCGTTGGAGGCGTACTTGATCATCTCCGAGGTGCGCTGGTCGGTGATCATGATGGGCGCGCGCAGCGGCAGGTATAGCTGGGCGACGGCTTCGGCGGCGTCGCGGTTCATGGAGCCGAGCACGACACGGTCGGGGTGCATGAAGTCCCACACCGCGCTACCCTCAGCGGTGAACTCAGGGTTAGAGACGACAGCGAAGTCGATGGGCCGCTTGAGGCGGCCATTCACCACGTCGGTAACAAAATCGCCCGTGCCAATGGGCACAGTGCTGCGGTTGACGATGATGATGGGCTTGACCATGTGGTCGGCGATGCTCTCGGCCGCCGAGCGCACGTACTTGAGGTCAGCCTCGCCGCCCATACCCGACGGCGTATCGACGCAGATGAAGACGATGTCCGCCTCGGGCACGGCGTCAGCGTAGGATGTGGTGAACGACAGACGCCCGGCGACGACGTTGCGTTGCACCAACTCCCCCACCCCCGGCTCGTAGATGGGCATGACGCCCTCGCGTAGCAGTTCGATCTTGCGCTCGTCGATGTCCACGCAGGTCACGGCATTGCCCAGGTCGGCCAGGCACGTACCTGTGACAAGACCCACGTACCCCGTACCGATCACAGTGACGTTTTTCATTCCAGATGGCTCCTTGTAGCTAGCGCGCAGGATGGCGGCTCAACCCGGGCGCGTCGCAGTCACGGCGACGCGGTGGGGGGACGTGACGGTCATTACCTCGCGGGCCACCCGCTCGCCGATCTCAACGGCGAAGTTGGTGCCGCGATCCCACGGATAGACCTGGCTCATACTGGCCCAGTACAGGCCAGGCAGCGGCGTCGCCGGGGGGGGGAGGTGGCGCGACTGGTTGACGGTGCCGAGAGGATGG
>CAZJJF010000526.1:0-2359 GCA_964546245.1 uncultured Anaerolineales bacterium | reverse complement strand
CCGGAAGCATGATCAGCGCCTGGCCGATGGCCCACAGGACGCCGGCCAGGATGAGCCAGCGGAAGCTGATCTGCACGTTGAAGAACTTCTTGTACACTAACCGGGAGACGATGTAGTTCTCCTGCACCATCTGGTCGACGATTTCTGCCTCGGATTGTTGCAAGAAGAGGTCGCGATACTCCGTCATTTTCATCCGCGTGATGTCGACGAAGTAGAATAAGTTGGGCCTGGGGGATGGGGGCATGCGGGGGTAGGCGACCAGCAGCGCGAAGACGAAAGAGGCCACGAGGCTGGCCAGCACACCGTAGATCAGACCGAGGCCGATGCGGTCCAGTGTCGGCGTGGCGGAATCGAAGGCCAGCAGCATATCCCGCTGGTATAGTTGCAGGGTGATGGTGATGAGCAGGGCGTCGGCGGCCAGAATCATGCTCGCCTTCATGTCGGCGATGGCGACCTGGGAGCCGATGTATAGGAACAGGTTGTCCTGGACGTCCTTGGCGAAGGCCAGCGGCATCGGACGCCCGGTCTGAACTTCCAGCAGCGCTTCGTCCAGCATCTCCTGGCGCTTCTCTGTCGTTGGTACGTTGGGAATTGTCATCGCCCTCTCCGTTGTCCCTACTGCCCTGTCAGGCGCACCAACTCTTCCAATTCACGGCGCAACGCCTCTTGCTCCTGGCCGTAGCGCGCCCAATCCCCGGCTCGCAGCGCCTCTTGGGAGGCGCTGTAGTGTTCCTGCGCCGATTTCACGATGGCTGCCACGTCCCGCGTGGGGGCGTTGGGCGTCGTCGGCACAGTGGGTACGATGACGCCGGTCGGCGTCTGTTGGACAGGCCCGCCGACGATGTCCCCGGCGTTCCACGCCTGGAGCGCCTCTTGCAGGGTGGGGCGCATGACGGGCGGCTGGTTCTGGCTGGCGAGGACGACGCGCTGGAGCTGGGGAATCTGCGCCTGGTCGGCCTGCAGGTAGATCGGCTCGACGTACAGAAGCGAGCGCCCTACAGGTATAACGAGCAGATTACCGCGAATGACACGCGATCCCCGCTGGTTCCACAGGCTCAACTGGGCTGAGATAGACGGCTCCTGGTCGATGCGCGCCTCCACCTGGAGTGGCCCCTGGACGTTCTGCTGCTTGGGGAAGTTGTAGACGACCAGTTGACCATAGTGGGGTTCGTCCGAGCGCGCGGCGAGCCAGGCGATCATGTTGTCCTTGCGGGCGGGGGTCAGCGGTTGGATGAGCAGGAACTCGGGTCGAGCCTCCCCCTCCAGGCGCATGATAACGTAGTAGGGTTCGACAGGGGTGCGCTGGTCGCCGACGATTTCCTGCGCGACGGCCCAGGGGTCCTCGCGGTTGTAGAAGACCTTGGGGTCGGTCATGTGAAAGGTGTTGTAGGTCTCGACCTGGACGCGGAACATATCTTCGGGGTAGCGGATATGGGGGCGTAGCGCGGTGGGTAGCTCGTCCAGGGGGCGGAACAGGGTTGGCAGGGCGGACTGCCACGCCTGGATGATGGGGTCGGTGGGGTCGGCGATGTAGAAGCGGATGTCGCCGTTGTAGGCGTCGGTGGCGATCTTGACGGAGTTGCGAAGGTAGTTGAGCGGCCCGATGCGGGTGCGGTCGGAGCGGGTCAGAGTGTAGGGGCGCGAGTAGGGGTAGTTGGGCGAGGTGGTGTAAGCATCTTGCAGCCACCAGAGCCGCCCATCGGCGACGACCAGATAGGGGTCACCGTCGAAGTCGAGGAAGGGCGCAATCAGGGCGTTGCGTTCCTTGACGAGGCGGTGGAACATGACGCGGCTGTCGGGCGTGAAGGCGTCGGTGAAGAGGATCTGCGAGTCGCCGAAGCGGTAGGCGAAGGCGAGCTGACGCCAGAAGGAGCCAATGGGGACGCCGCCGCTACCCTGGTAGTAGACCTGGGCGTTGGTGTCGCCGACAGGGTAGTCGAACTCGGGCCGTTTTGTCTTGACGAAGACGTAGCTGTCGGTGGCCTCGCCGAAGTAGATGGCCGGGTTGGTGATGGTGATGGGCACAGTGGTGATGGGCGGGAGGTTGCCGATGTAGAATACCGGCGTGCCCTGCTGCGTGACCTCGTTGACGGGACTCATGACCAGGCCGTAGCCGTGGGTGAACTCCAGGTGGGTGTTGACCCAGGTGGGGTTCTGGATCTGGCGTGACGATAGCTCGCGGGCCGATAGCGTGACCGACTGCGTGCCGCCCGGTTGATCGCGGAAGTCGTAGCGGTCGATGTCTACATCGACGAAATCGTAGTACGAACGAATCTCCTGCAACTGGGCGTAGGTGTCGCGCAGAGGCCGGTAATCCCATAGGCGCAGATTGCGGATGGTGGCTGCGTTGTCGTTGAGG
>CAZJJF010000525.1:0-2371 GCA_964546245.1 uncultured Anaerolineales bacterium | reverse complement strand
CCTGCTTGTGGGCGACGGCGACGCGGCGGCCGGGGTGGCCCAAGTCGGGGAAGTCGACCACGGCGTTGAGGAAGGGGCAGCCGTGGCAGGCAGGCGTCGTGACGAGGGTTTCCAACGCGCGGAAGTAGGCGAGAAGTTTGTCGGCGGGGGTGTGGGCGTCGACGGTGGCCGCCTCGAACCACGCCCAGAAGCGGGCGTTACTATCCTCCAGGTACGCGACGATCAGGTCGTCCTTCGACGCAAAGTGGCGGTAGAGGGTCATCTTGGCGACGCCCGACTCGGCCACGATGGTATCGACGCCCACGGCGCGGAAGCCGTCGCGGAAGAACAGCGCGCGCGGCATGGAGATGTATCTTCCCCTGTGGCTGCGGCTGTGGGGCGCGTCGGGTACGCCCATGTTCAACGTCAAGATCGTGCGGTAAACAGGCAAGACTGACAGGTTTATAACAACCTGTCAGGTCTGTTTCGCAAGGAGAGCGCATGCGCGGCAAGGTGTGTCTCATCACGGGGGCGACGTCGGGCATCGGCCAGGCGACCGCCCACGCCCTGGCGCAGCAGGGAGCCACGGTCCTGCTCGTCGCCCGCGACCCGGCGCGAGGCGAGGCGACCCGCGCCGCCCTTCAGGCCGCCAGCGGCAACAAGGCCGTGGACGTATTCCAGGCCGACCTGTCGTCGCAGGCGTCGATTCGTAGTCTGGCGGCCGAGGTCGTGGCGAGATACCCACGCCTGGACGTGCTGGTCAACAACGCGGGCGGGCTGAATGGCGCGCGCACCCTGACCGTCGACGGCCTGGAACTGACCTTCGCCGTCAACCACCTGGCCTACTTCCTGCTGACCAACCTGCTGCTCGACACCCTCAAGGCCAGCGCGCCGAGCCGCATCGTCAACGTCACCTCGGAGGCGCAAAGCAACGGCCGCATCCACTTCGACGACCTGCAAGGCGAGCGGGGTTACAGCAGCATGCGCGCCTACTCCCAGTCGAAGCTGGCGAACATCCTCTTTACCTATGAACTGGCGCGACGGCTGGCAGGCACAGGCGTCACGGCCAACTGCGTTCATCCCGGCGTCGTGCGCACCGGGTATGGCGCGACCGGCCCCGCCTGGATGCGCGGGGTCATCGTCGCGGCGCGGCCCTTCATGCGGACGCCGGAGAAGGGCGCGGAGACGGTCGTCTACCTGGCGAGCGCGCCGGAGGTGGAAGGCGTCACGGGCAAGTACTTCGCCGATAAGCGGGAACGGCGCTCGTCAGCGGTGTCCTACGACCCGGCGGTCGCCGCACGGCTGTGGCAGGTCAGCGAGCAGTTGACGAAGTCGTAAGGTCTGCCCGCTGCCTGCGTCCTATCGATGCATGGGGATGAAATGGTTTCGACCGGGAGGGAAGATCGCGGGCTGCAAGCCGAGGCGCCTGATCCTCGTTAAAAGTGGGCAAAACAACAACAGCCAAGCCTCAACTGGCTCTCGCCGCCTAAGGGCGACGACGTCGCGCCAGCTCCCCCTCTGACGGACTGGTTAGCGGCGCAACTTTGTCGGAGTGCCGCCCCTCAGATGGTGATATGAGGAGCGAAAGACCATCACCTAACGCTGAACCCGGCTCAGTCGGGCGAGATGGGCCAGCGTGACACTTGAGGACCGACTAAGCTTGTAGACGCCTACGGGAGAACTTTCGGGACGCGGGTTCAACTCCCGCCATCTCCACCTACGCCGAGGGGCGCGACCAGACGATGGTCGCGCCCCTCACCTGTTTGTCACCCAGGGTCGCTCACCCAAACGGGGCGGCCCCCTTCACCTTCGCCGCCAGGTAGGGCAGGAACATCTCGTAGGCCGGTCGGGGCGGCGTCGCCGATGGCGTCGGGGTGACGGTTGGGGTGAACGTGGCGGTCGGCGTCACGGTGGCCGTCGCGGTGGCCGTCGCGGTCGGCGAGGGGCCATCGGTCGGTGTGGGAGTGATGGTCGGGGTGGCGGTCGGGGTCGCGGTGGGCGTCGCGCTGGCCGTGCTGGTCGCGGTGGGCGTGCGCGTCGCCGTCGCCGTGGCGGTCCGCGTGGCTGTATTCGTCGCCGTCGCCGTCCCACCCGCTGTGGGGCTGGCGGTGGGCGTAGGCGTCGCCGGGAACGCGCACGGCGATTGAGCCACCGCCGACAGGCCCGCCGCCGAGCCGAGCCAGTACTCGCACGAGCCGCGCCGCGCGAGACTCGTTACCCCCACGGCTTCCGCCGGGCTGTTGGGGCGGGCCAGCGCCTGGGTCGGGGTTCCGAAGACGGTGAAGCGCACCGCGCCGCCCGTCGTCAGAAGCCACACGCCGCCGTTGTCGAGCCTGGCCGCTGGATTGAAGGCCAGGTGGTAGATCAGATTACTCGGCAGGCCGTTGGCCGG
>CAZJJF010000524.1:0-2377 GCA_964546245.1 uncultured Anaerolineales bacterium | reverse complement strand
CCTTCGTCCTTGGTCCTTGGTCACGCCGACCGGCGTGTAGCACGTGAAGCAGTTTCGTCGCAAGCGGAGGATACATGGACACCCTCACCCGTGACGATCTGAAGTACCTGGCCGAGACGGAGAACGGCTGGCACGTCTCCCTGTTCATGCCGACCTACACCGTCGGCGCCGATACCGCGCAGAACCCCATTCGCTGCCACAACCTGCTGCGCGAGGCGGAGAATCGCTTGCAGGCCCTGGGCATGCGCGCCGTCGAAGTGCGAGAGTTGCTCTCACCGGCCCAGCGCCTGCTCAAAGACACTACCTTCTGGCAGAGCCAGGCCGACGGCCTGGCGATCTACCTGGCCTACGAGCAGTTCCGCGTCTACTGTGTCCCTATCACCCTGGATGAGCGCGTCGTCATCGGCCGTCGCTTCGCGGTCACCCCCCTCCTGCCCCTGCTCCACAACGCGGTTCACTACTTCGTTCTCGCCCTTGACCAGCGCGGCGCGCAGATGTACCGCTGCACGCCCTATACTTGCCAGGTGGTGGAACTGCCTGGCGCTCCAAACGGGCTGGGCGAGACACTGAGATTCAACGTGATCGAGCGGCAGGAACATTCCTACGCCGTGTCCACTGGCAGCGGACACGGGACCGGTGTGCATTACGGCGTCGGCTCGCGCTCTCATGAGACCCGGACCCAGTTGGAACACTACTGCCGCGCCATCGACCGCGCCGTCCAGGCCCACCTGAGCGACGAGCAGGCTCCCCTCGTCCTGGCCGGTGTCGATTCCCTACTATCCATCTACCGGGAGGTCAGCGCCTATCCCCACCTCGTCGCGGGCAGCATTACCAGCGCTGCGAAGGCCAGCCAGCCCGCCGACATCCACGCCCAGTCCTGGCCGCTGGTAGAGCCTGTCTTTCTTCGGGCCTGCGACATGGCGATGGCCCGCTACGAGCGCCTCCTCGGCGCCGGTCTGGCCGCTCAGGATGTCGGCGACATCGTGCCTGCCGCCGCCCTGGGCCGGGTAGATACCCTCTTCCTGGCGCGCGGTGGCGAGCAGTGGGGACGCTACGAGCCAGTCCTCCAGCAGGTAACACGGCACGAGAGCCGCGACAGCGACGACATCGACCTGATCGAAATGGCCGCCGTGCAGACATTGCTCCACGACGGCGCGCTGTATGTCCTGCCTCCCGACCGCCTGCCTGGCGGCGCCCCCCTGGCCGCGATCTACCGCTATTGAATTGGGGCCTGGAAGGTTGAAGGTCCGAACGGCACGCTAGCCGCCGCAACCTTCAACCTTCCAGCCTGGAACTGGCAACCCTTCGGAGGGCCGGTATGCTCAACACGATACTCGTACCCCTCGATGGATCACCTCTCGGTGAATACGCTCTCCCCACCGCCGCCGATCTTGCCCACCGTAGCGGCGCCCAATTGCTGCTCGTCCGCGCCGCGCGGCACGACGCCGACGAGGCCGCCGCCTATCTCGACCACCTGTCCGCCGACGCCTTTGGCCTGCCGGCGGCACCTGTGGCGAGTGACTGGCCCGCCGCTTCGCACCTCCCACCATGTCTTCGCCTCGTCGTTCCAGGCGACCCCGCCGAGGCGATTCTGGCGGCTGCCCACGACCACGCTGCCGACCTTGTTGTTATGACAACCCATGGCCGGGGCGGCCTGCGCCACCTGCTGCTTGGCTCCGTGGCCGAGAAGATCATCGCCGCCAGCCCAATCCCGGTGTGGGTTGTGCGCGCCTCCCATCCGAGCCTACCCTCGGTCCTCGATATTCCCGTCGAGCTTCTGGTCCCTCTCGATGGCTCGCCCTTCGCGGAAGCCGCTCTTCCCGTAGCCCGCGAACTGGCGAGCGTCCTGCGCGCCCGTATCCTGCTGGTCCACGCCGTGGAGCCGACGAGCCTGGCCGACGACTTGCTGCTCACCCAGCCCATCATCCCACCTGAGACCGCCCTCCTGGACGCCAGCGAGGCCCGCACCTACCTCGGCGACTGGGTAGAGCGCCTCCGCCTCGAAGGCCACCCGGCTCGGAGCGTCGTCTCACACGGGGCAGCCCGCGATGTCATTCTGCAAGCGAGCGCGGCGCCCGGTATCCGCCTGGTCGCCATGGCCACCCACGGCCGCACCGGCCTGCGCCAGAGTCTGTTCGGCAGCGTCGCCCATGATGTCTTGCGCCGTGGGGTGCTGCCGGTCGTCCTCGTTCGCCCGTCCCCGCCCAGCCCAGAGAGGAGCCTTGCCTGACCCAACCATCGCCGTGAACATCCCTCCTATCTCGGTAGCCCCATCTTAACGGGGTATTTGACGAAGGCTGGTATACGATCAGCGTAGACGGAGGCGGCGCCCGGCCCACCTCCCTGGCTGTTTGCGCGTCCTTCCAGAGAGGAAGAC
>CAZJJF010000523.1:0-2379 GCA_964546245.1 uncultured Anaerolineales bacterium | reverse complement strand
GATCTCGGCCAGCAGCAGCGCGCCGCCCGAGCGCTCGCACAACGCGCGGGCCCGGGCGATGCGCTCGGCGGCGCCATCCGAGTCACCCTGTTCCTGCCGGCAGACCGCCAGGGTGTAGAGCAGGTGGGCCTGGCGATAGGTGAGGTCCAGGCGTTGGGCCTCGGGCAGGGTCTCGCTCGCCAGGGCCTCGCCTGCGGCGAAGTCACCCAGGGCTCGGTGGGCCATGGCGGCCAGGGAAAGGCCGTGGACGGCCCAGGCGGGTTGCTCGAGGTCCCGCAGGCGCGCGCACTGCGGCCGGTAGGCGGCGAGAAAGGCTTGGTGGTCGCCGGCCCGCTGGCGGGTGGCGAGATCGAGCAGGTCGCAGATGGCCAGCCCGGCCGGATCGCCGGCGAAGGCGCTGCGGCAAGCGGCGAGGCGGGAGGTTGCTTCGGTAAGGCGCGAGGCCTTGATCAGCGTCAGGGCGAGGTCGAGGCCGCAGAGGGCTTCATCAGGCGGGTCGAGTTGCGCTTCGGCGGCGCTGAGGGCGGTGAGGGCCTCCTCGTGGCGGTTGAGCCCGTGCAGGGCGGCCCCGCGCTTCCACAAGACGAGCGGGGTGTCGGGCAGGCCGGCCAGGGCCTCCAGCGCGTCGCGGTACAGCTCGCGGGAGAGGAGGGTAAGGGGTAAAGAGGTTGCGTTGGAGGGCATGTCGATCCATCGAGTATGCCGCAGCCGCTCATGGCCTGCCTGCTGTCGTCGTACAATCTCCCCGTGCCCCCCATCATCACCAGCCTCACCAACCCGCGCATCAAGCATGCTGTCGCCCTGCGCGACAAGAAGACCCGCGACGCCGACCGCCTCATGCTCATCGAGGGCTACGACGACCTGTCCCTGGCCGTGACCTGCCTGCCCTCGCTGCGCGCGCTGTTCTATTGCCCCGCCCTGTTCAAGATCTCCGACGGCGAAGCCCGCGCCTTCCGCCAGACCTGCGCCAAAGCCGACGCTGAGCTGATCGAGGTGACCGAGCCGGTCTTTCGCAAGATCGCCTACCGCGACGGCCCGGACGGCTGGCTGGCCGTCGCCCCGCAGCCCGACCTCAGCCTCGATCGTCTCAACCCAACGAAGCCGAACCCCCTCATCGTCATCGCCGAGCGGGTGGAGAAGCCGGGCAACCTCGGCGCGATCCTGCGCACCGCCGATGCCGCCGGCGCCGACGCCGTCATCGTCTGCGACCCGATCGCCGACCTGACCAACCCCAATGTCGTGCGGGCCAGCATCGGGGCCTTGTTCAGCGTCCCCGTCGCAACCGCGACCAATGCCGAGACCCTGGCCTGGCTGCGCGCGCGCGGGATCGCCATCGTGGCCACCACCCCGGCGGCGACCCAGCCCTTCACCGCCGTCGACCTCACCGGGCCGATCGCCATCCTGGTCGGCGAGGAGAAATACGGCCTCAGCCGTTTCTGGCTGGACCAAGCCGATCTGTCCGTCCTCATCCCGATGGCCGGCAAGGTGAATTCGCTGAATGTCTCGGTCTCGGCGGCGCTGCTGGTGTATGAGGCGGTCAAGCAGCGGATGGGGCGGTAGTCCGCCTCAGTCCAGAAGTTCAAACCCCTGCTCGCCGAAATGGCGGTCAAAGGCGAACGCGGCCTTGATCCCGCGCCGGCGCATGACATCAAAGCTGGCGCAATCGACCAGGCTGAGCTGCCGGTTGTGGGCCGTCAACAGCGACTGGACAATCCGCTCGTGAGCGGCGGCGTCAATCCACTCGATCTCGAGCAGCGGCGCGATGGCGCTCTGGAAATCGAGCACGGCAGGCAGGCCGAGCCGGCGCTGGATCAAGGCCAGGCACTCGATCAGTACGTAGTTGGCGCATATAAGTTCGCATCGCTCCGCGCGCAGGCGCTCCCAGATCGCGACGGCCTGGCGGTGTTCGTGGCTGTCCGCGTCAAGCAGGGCATACAGACCCGACGTGTCGCAATAGACTTTCATGCGGCGTAGGCCTCATCCAGGTATCGATCGTGCTCGCGGGCGGCGCCGGCGGTGCCCGAGTGGTATTTGCCGATCACCGCTGACGAGCGCTCCCACTGCAGGTCCCGCGCGTCGGCGGCCTGGGTGCTGATGAGCGCGTCGACGCTCTGGCGGATGAGCTCGGCCATCGAGACGTCCTGCCGGCGGGCCATTCGCTTCAGCGTGCGGGCTTGGATTTCGGTGAGCTGGATTTGGGTGCGGACCATTGCTCTCCTCCGAGTATTGGCATGATTACAGAGTAGTGCTGGGATGATAACACTGCCAGCGACCGCGGCCCCGTCATCCACCCCAAAAACCGTCAGCCAACTGTCAGGTTCATTCCGCGCCCGAGTCGGCATAATTGCCGGCACATGCGCAGGAATTCAAATCGTCCCT
>CAZJJF010000522.1:297-2381 GCA_964546245.1 uncultured Anaerolineales bacterium | reverse complement strand
GATTGTGCATTCACCATACCCGGTCAGCCTCCCCCATTATAGGGGGGGACAGGTCAATTGTCAAGGACTGGCAACCAACGCGGCAACTTGCCGGACGCCCCAAGAACGCTTACCATAGGGGCACAAGCCGATTCGCGAATCCCAGTGGCCGTCCGGCGCGGCGCTGGCCTCACGCCCACGCTTTAAGGAGAACCGTATATGAGTAAACGCTTGCTCGTACTGATAGCATTCCTGGTGGCGCTGCTGGTAGCGCTGGCCCTGCCGGCCGGCCAGGTCGCCGCCCAGGGAACCCCGACAACCACCGCCGCGGTCGGCCCCACCTTCCCCTATGTGGTGCAACCGGGTGATACCCTGTACAGCATCGCGGCCCGCTTCGGCACGTCGGTTCAGGTCATTATGAACATCAACGGTCTGACCTCGACCATCATCTACCCCGGCCAGGTGCTTCAGATTCCCGGTAACGCACCGCCCCCGGCGACCAGCGAGGTGATTGTCGACGACCTGGACCCCGGCTTCCAACGCGGTGGCGACCCGAACGGCTGGAACCAGACGGCCGTTGGCTACCGCAATCACATCTTCTGGACCTTCAACAACCAGACGCCCCAGCCCAACTTCAACTGGGGGCGCTGGTACGCGCGCCTTAGCCCCGGCTACTACGAGGTATACGCCTACATCCCACCCCTGAACGCCTTCGCTCTGGCGCAATACGAGATCTATCACGCCGATGGCTACAGTATTGTCGTCATCGACCAGACACCCTACTCTGACCAGTGGGTGTCGCTGGGCACGTACCGCTGGCGAGGCGACGGGACCGACAGCGTCGGCCTCAGCGACATCACCGGCCAGGAGTTCCTGAGCGTGCGCATCGGCTTCGACGCCATGCGCTGGACCCCGCGCTAGCCGACGCTGTTCCGCGAGCGCATCGACCTCAGGGGGCACGGCAGGCGTCGTGCCCCTTTCGCTGGGCCGCGCGGGGCGTGTGGGCCACATTGCATGCCGTCCGCATTGCGCTACAATACACGGCATCACCGGCGGCGCTCAGCGGTGTGTCGCCCTCGGTACAGGGAATCGGCCCATGCCCTCACAATGGTCTTTGCGGCGGATCGCCGCCGCCGGCTTCGTCCTGCTGGGTGTCGTGTTCGTCGGTTTCATCCTGTTCAAGACGTTCAGCGTCATCCTATCCATCTTCATCGGCATCCTGGTCGGCTGGGGGCTGAAGCGGCCCGTCGGCTTCCTGGAAGGCCGCCACATCCCCCATGGCCTGGCCCTGGTGGGGGTGATTCTCGCCCTGCTCGCCCTGATTCCGATTGCCGTCTTCCTGGTCGTGCCTCTGGTGAGCGACTCTCTGACCCAGGTCTGGGACAGCTTGCAGGCGGCCGCCCAGCAATTAGCCTCGCGGATACCGCCGAGTCTCAGGGGCACTGGGGCGACGCCAGCCGCCAGCGCCGCGACCGCCACCTCTTTACAGGCGCAGATACAGAAGTTCATCCAGGATCACGCCAGCGCCATTGCAGGTGGGGTCGTCGAAGTCGGCGCGAGCGTCATCAGCCTCGTCTTCAGCCTCATCACCATCCTGCTGATCGCGGTGCTGTGGATGAGTGAGGAAGCCGCCATTCGCCGCTACGCCCTCAGCTACCTGCCTGAGGCGCGCCGTCCGACCGCCGAGACGCTGTGGCTCGACATGGAACAGCAGCTGGGCGGCTACGTGCGCGGCCTGGTCGTGCTCATGTTCGTCGTCGGCATTGGCTGTGGCCTGGGCTACCTGGTCCTGGGTGTGCCCTCGGCGGCCGCCCTGGGTGTGCTGATGTTCTTCCTCGAGTTCATCCCTATCCCCGGCGTCGGCTCGGCCATCGCCTCGGTAGTCGTCGGTATCGTCGCCTTCGCCGACTCGCCCACCAAGGGGATTCTCGCCGTAGCCTGGACTATTATCGTCTTCGAGACCGCCAACTCGATTCTCTTCCCCCGCGTCATGGGGCGGGCGCTGGGCATCAGCAGCCTGGGTGTACTCGTCGCGCTGCTCATCTTCGTCGCGCTGCTCGGTCCCATCGGCGCGCTGGTCGCCGTTCCCCTGGCGGGCGCGCTGG
>CAZJJF010000522.1:0-287 GCA_964546245.1 uncultured Anaerolineales bacterium | reverse complement strand
GCTGGGGCTGATTCTGGAAGTCGTCCGCACCGGGACTGTGCCTACACTGCTGCCCCAGGGAGCCGCCGCTGGCGCGCCGCCCACTGCCCCGATCCCGCCCGGCGCGGGCTAACCCACCCGAAGGAACGCCTCGTCTGGGTCGATGCCCGCCCGTCGATCCCAGGCGCTTACATTTGTGACAGACCCATGAACGACACCCCTCTTGCCCGAGCCATCGCCGCCGAGTTGGGGCTCCACGCCGACCAGGTGGCGCGCACCATCGCCCTGGTCGACGACGACAACACAGT
>CAZJJF010000521.1:0-2384 GCA_964546245.1 uncultured Anaerolineales bacterium | reverse complement strand
CACGACCTTCTCCTTGGCAAGGAGACGCTCTACCACTGAGCCACACCCGCATGTATGGGTAAGACGGCCTGGGCGTGGCGGTCTTACGTGGCCGTATTGTAGCCAGAATCACGGGGCTTGTCAAGCGTTGTCTGCGGTGTGACAAGCGAAAGATGGGAACTCTGCCAATGGCTCCCGTTTCACGTTGTGGGGTATAATGACCCCGCCACAACGCCTGAGCAGCCGTGCCAGGACTCTCAACTGACTGCCCTCTGAACGCTGGAGGAGAATCCATGACCAACACGCGCATTGACGCCATCCAGGACGCCCTGCGGGGCGAGAACCTCGACGGTTGGCTCTTCTACGACTTCCGTCGCTCCAACCCGCTGGCGTACCGCATCCTGGGTCTGTCCAGCGAGGGTCACGCCACGCGCCGCTGGCTGTATTGGATTCCGCGCGACGGCGAGCCGGTGCGCATCGTGTCCGCCCTCGAGGCCGCTCGCCTCGACAGCCTGCCGGGGCGCAAGGTTGTTTTTCGCTCCTGGCGCGCCTTGCACGCCACCCTGGCCGAGATACTGCCGCCGGGCGGCCGTGTGGCGATGGAGTACTCGCCGGGCAATGCCATTCCCGTCGTGTCGCGCGTCGATGCCGGCACAGTGGAGATGGTGCGCGCCTTGGGCGTTGACGTTGCCAGCTCGGCTGATTTGATTCAGCTGTTTGAGGCTCGACTGTCGCCCGCCCAATGGGCCAGCCACCGGGAAGCGTCGGCCCATCTGCTCACCGCCAAGCGCGAGGTCGCTCGCCACATGGCCGACGCCCTGCGCGCGGGCGCGCCGCTGACCGAGGCCGGTGTGCAGGCCTGGCTGGCCGATTTCCTGGCCCGCCACGGCCTGGTCGCCGACCACGGCGCGATTGTGGCCGTCAACGGCCACGCCAGTGACCCCCACTACGAGCCGTCGGCCAGCCACGACACCCCCATCCGGCGCGGCGACGTTGTGCTCATCGACTACTGGGCCAGGCTCGATCAGCCGGATACCGTCATGGCCGACTACACCTGGGTGTTCTACGCGGGCGAGCAGGTCCCTGAGCTTGCGGCGCGCATCTTTGCCGTCGCTGCCGAGGCCCGCGACACGGCCATCGCTCTCGTCCGCCAACGGGTAGGGGCGGGCCAGGCCGTCCATGGCTACGAGCTGGATGATGCGGCGCGGGGCGTCATTACAGCGGCCGGCTATGGCGACTACTTCGTCCACCGCACCGGCCACAGCATCGGCGAGGATACCCACGGCAATGGGGCCAACATCGACAACCTGGAGACTCAGGACCAGCGCCGCCTTATCCCGCGTACCCTGTTTTCCATCGAGCCGGGCATCTATCTGCCCGATGTCGGCGTTCGTACCGAGGTCAACGTCTACATTGGCGACGATGCCACCGTGACCGTCACCGGCGCGGCCCAACCCGCCATCGAGCCGCTCCTGTAGGCAGGCCAGAGACGAAGGACCAAGGACGAATGTCAACCTCTTGTTGGTCCTTGGTCCTTGGTCCTTGGTCGAGCCTGACGGCATGTTCCGTTTGCGCCTGAATCAGCAATCAGCGAGGATCCCATGACACCCCAATTCCCGGCCGACTTCCTGTGGGGAACCGCCACGGCCGCCTACCAGATCGAGGGCGCTGTTGCCGAGGATGGCCGCAAGCCATCCATCTGGGATACCTTCAGCCACACGCCCGGTAAGACCCACAACGGCGACACGGGCGATGTGGCCGACGACCACTACCACCGCTGGCGCGACGACGTCGCCCTGATGCAGAGCCTGGGCCTGACAGCCTATCGCCTCTCGGTCGCCTGGCCGCGCATCCTGCCGGATGGCACGGGCGCGGTCAATGCGCGCGGCCTCGACTTCTACGAGCGCCTGGTTGATGGGCTGTTGGCGGCGGGCGTCCGCCCCTTTGTCACTCTGTACCATTGGGACCTGCCCCAAACCTTGCAGGACGCGGGCGGCTGGGCCAACCGCGCCACGATGGACGCCTTCGTCAACTACGCCGACATCGTTGCCCGCCGTCTCGGCGACCGCGTCCACGACTGGATCACCCACAACGAGCCGTGGTGCATCTCTTTCCTGAGTCACATGCTCGGCCACCACGCCCCCGGCGCGACTGACGCTGCCCTGGCCTTCCAGGTCGCCCACCACGTGCTCACGTCCCACGGCCTGGCCGTGCCTGCCATCCGCGCCGCCGCACCCGGCGCGGAAGTGGGCATTACCCTCAACCTGGTCGCCGCCCGCCCGGCGAGCGACAGTGAAGCCGCCGCCGCCGCCGCCCGCCGTCACGACGGCTACTTCAACCGCTGGTTCCTCGATCCGGTGTTCGGTCGCGGCTACCCCCAGGACATTCTCGACCTCGTCGGCCCC
>CAZJJF010000520.1:0-2392 GCA_964546245.1 uncultured Anaerolineales bacterium | reverse complement strand
GCGGCCAATCCGCTGGCGACCCAGTTCAACACGATGGCCCAGGAGTTGGAGACCGTCGAGCGGCGGCGCGTCGCCCTGATTGGGGATGTGGCCCACGAGTTGCGCACGCCCTTAGCGACTCTGGAGGGATACACCGAAGGGTTGCTGGACGGCGTCGTGCAACCGACGCCGGCGACGTGGGCGGCGCTTCACGACGAGGTGGGACGCCTGAAACGCCTGGTGCAAGACCTCCAGGACCTGTCGCGCGCGGAAGCGCACCAGATACCGGTCTCCACCTCGCCCCAGCACCCTGGTGACCTGGTCAAGGGCGCGGTGGCCCGACTCATGCCGCAGTTCACAGAAAAGAGCATCCGCCTGGTCGTCCAGGTTCCGCTGGCGCTGCCTCTCGTTCAGGCCGACCCCGACCGCATCACCCAGGTTTTTATCAATCTGCTGGGTAATGCTCTGCGCTATACCCCGCCACAGGGGACCGTGACAGTCACCGCCGAGCGCAGCGACCACGGGGTCAGCTTTCACGTCGTCGATACGGGCATTGGCCTCGACGGCGAGGATCTGCCCCACGTTTTTGAGCGTTTCTACCGCGTCGATAAGGCCCGCTCCCGCGCTCTGGGCGGCGCGGGTATCGGCCTGACCATCGCCAAAGCCCTCGTGGAGGCCCACGGGGGTCAGATATGGGCTTCCAGCCCTGGCCTCGGTCAGGGTGCGATCTTCTCCTTCTCGCTGCCTATCGCGCGCTGATGACGCGGCGATCTTGATCCAATCTTGAGCAACTCAGGCATCCTCGCTTGATGTGGACAGGCTATGCTGTGGGCAGACAGGCATCGCGGCGCGCTCGCGCCGTCGATTCGTGAAGAGAGGATGGCTGAGATGAAGACTCGTATGATAGGTGTGGTAGCGCTGGGGCTGCTGGCGATCGTCCTGGCTCTGGGCGTGGCGACCGTCGCGCTGGCGCAAGGCCCGCTGGGTGGCCGTGGCAGCGGCGGGATGATGGGCAACGGCGGGATGATGGGCAACGGTGGGATGATGGGCAGCAGCGGAATGATGGGCAGCGGTGGGATGATGGGCAACGGCGGGATGATGGGGACGCTGCGGGGAACCCGCGATGCCAATCAGCCCTACGACCTCCGTTTTCTAGACGAGATGATTGCCCATCACAGCATGGGTGTGCGCATGACGCAGCATATGGTCGAGGACTCGGCGCGGCCAGAGATGCGCGATCTGGCGCAGCGAATCATCAGCGCCCAGCAGCAGGAGATTACCCAGATGCAGGCCTGGCGGCAGCAGTGGTATCCCAATGCGACGCGCAGCACGATGATGGGGCCGGGCATGATGGGCGGCATGATGGGCGGCATGATGGGCGGCATGATGCGCCAGATGCATCCCGGCGCTGACCTGGACCTGATGTTCTTGCAGATGATGATTCCCCATCATGAGGACGCCATCAGCATGGCAAACACGGCTTTGCAGCAGGCGCAGCACCCGGAGATCAAGACCCTGGCCCAAGCCATCGTTGCGACACAGGCCGCTGAGATTGAGGAGATGCGGGGTTATCTGAAAGCCTGGTACGGAATCCAGTAACACGCGTAACCATTGGTCGAGCCGTGCCCAGCCTCTCGGCGCTGTATAGGTATCGAGAGGCTGGCGTATTTGCTTGCGTCGATTGCCACGAATGGGGCCTCCGGTTCTCGGAGCCTGAGGTGAGTGACAAGGGAGGCCTACTTGTTCTTCAAACGAGGCAGGCAGTTGGATGCCCGCCGCTATGGGAAGGGGTACGGGATGCATCGTCGGTGGCTTCTTCTCTTTGTCGTCTTGCTGGGGGGCGCTTTGGTCGCTTCATGCACGCAGTCGGGGTCTACCCGCCCGGCGACATCGGCGCTGCCGGGCCAGGGTATAGGTCAGCCGGTGAACATACAGGGCGGAACCTATACCGATATCACGCCTGTGGAACTCCAGGCGATGCTTGGGCAGAAAGACTTTACCTTCGTCAACGTCCACATCCCCTACGAGGGCGATATCGCTCAGACGGACGTGTCGATCCCGTACAACCAGATCGGCGGTCAGCTGGGCAAGTTGCCCGCTGACAAGGGCGCCAAGATCGTGCTGTACTGTCGAAGCGGGCGAATGAGCACCGAAGCGGCTCAGGCTCTGGTCAAGCTAGGCTACACCAACGTCTTTCAGCTCGCGGGCGGCATGATCGCGTGGGAGAAGGCGGGCTATCCAATCGGCCTCAAGCCCTAGCCAGCTGATGACGGGGGTAATGGGAGGGGATAACATGGCTGTTGGCATTGATGAGCGGGCGACGCTCCAGACCAAACAGCGCTACAACTCCATTGCGCGGGTGTACGACGCCGTGGAAATGATGATGGCGGGCCAGTTCAGGCGGGGGCGCGAG
>CAZJJF010000519.1:0-2415 GCA_964546245.1 uncultured Anaerolineales bacterium | reverse complement strand
GGCCGTCGGCGTCGCTGGCCGTCGAGCCCGCCCTCCAGACGGTGTTGCCGACACGAATGGCGCGCGAGTAGCCAACTTTCGCTTCCCAGGGCGTCCCCGATGTGACGCGCAGACGGTTGGGCATAGCTTCCTCCCAGATGACAAGAAGGGGTTGCCGTGAGCCGTGCTCGTGCAACCCCCTGGCTAGACGCGGCGTGGTCAGGCTACGGCCACAGGATGGTCACCAGGGTGCTGGGCAGCCCCCACAACAGCACATGGTCGAGGACCATCGCGGCGAAGATGAGCGCCAGGTACAACAGCGAGTACTTGTAGAGCTTCCAGGCGGCCGCGTGCCCACCTACGCGCATGAGTTTGTAGGCGTACCAGACGAAGATACCGCCCAGGCCGAGCGCCAGGCCCAGGTAGATGTAGCCCATGGCGTGCAGTGGCACGAGCATGACGCTGATGGCGACCATCAGCACGGAGTACAGGAAGATCTGCCGATAGGTCTCGGGCTCGCCTTTGACGACGGGCAGCATGGGCACACCGGCGCGAGCATAGTCGGCCTGGCGCACCAGGGCGAGCGCCCAGAAGTGGGGCGGCGTCCAATAGAAGATGATAGCGAACAGCCATAGGGCGGCCAGGGACAGGCTGCCGGTAGCGGCAGCCCAGCCGACCAGGGGCGGGATGGCCCCCGCTGCGCCGCCGATGACGATGTTCTGGGTCGTGCTGCGCTTGAGCCAGCCGGTGTAGACGAAGACATAGAACAGCAGGCCGGCGATGGACAGGACCGCGCTAAGCAAGTTGACGAAGACGGTCATGACCGCAAAGGATAGCACGCCGAGGGTCACGCCAAAGATGAGGGCCTTGCGCGGCTCTAGCTGCTGGCTCGGCAGCGGCCGGCGCGCCGTGCGGCCCATCAGGCGGTCGATGTCGCGATCCATGTACATATTGAGGGCGTTCGCGCCGCCCGCCGCCAGGTAGCCGCCAATCATCGTCCACACCACGAGCCAGGCCGAGGGGGGCGTCGGGGCAGCGATCCACATGGCGGCCCAGGTCGTGATGAGCAGCAGGACGATGATGCGCGGCTTGGTCAGGGTCACATAGATGCCGATTGTGGCGCGCAGGCTGCGTGCGGTGGCGTCCGGCTGGGGCATGATCAGAGTGGCGGCCGAGCTGGCCGAAGGTGACAGGGGCGTGAAAGGCGCGGGAGCCGTGGCGACGTTGACGGCCAGCGAGGCGGGAAGCGCGTCGTCGGCGGTGCGGTAGGCGGGGATACCAGGGCGCGGAGCGGGCGTCTGGTAAGCGTCGACGGTCAGCATGGCGCTGGCCCCGTAGAGCAGAATGCCAAAGGCGGCGTGTAGCCAGGATAGCGGGGCGGCCGACGCGGGCGCCAGGCCCAGCACGGCGAAACCCGCGAACAGGACGACGACGGCCCACGCCAGAGGGATGAGACCCGTGCCAGGTCGCTTCTGGTAGGTTTCGTACAGGACGAGGGCGGCGAAGATACCGACCACGGTGGTCAGCGCCCATTCGATGCCCGGCAAGATGCTGGGGCCATACCCGGCGGTCACGCTGAGGAAGGGCGTTGCCAGAGCCAGGAAGAATGCGCCGACCGTAGTGAGCAGGGTGAGGCGTGAGTAGGTGTCTCGCCCTGGCGCGTGGCGTGCGTCCTTCGCGCCCAGGTTGGCGGCGCGCGCCTCGGTAGCTGCGTATAGAAACAGGGCGGTTGCCAGGAGAGCCGCCGCGAGTTGTACCGCGGCCAGCCCAGGCGATGCCTGGATGTCCGGCGACGCCAGAGCGCGCAGGCCCGCCGCCACCATCAAGGCCGCACCGGCTGTCGCGGCCGCGCCAATCCAGCCGCGTCGTCCGTAGAGCCACCACGCCCCAGCCGCCGTGCCGACAGCGAGAGTTACGGCGGTGAGGGCGGCGAGATGAAAAGTGGAGTCGCTGGTGGCGACAATGCCGCCCATTTGCGCGGTCAGTAGGCCGACGATCAGGGCGGCAAGGGCCGCGAGCGTGGCAAGCGCGGGATAGCGAGACATGGACAGCCTTTCCAACCTCAGCCCAGCGCGGTGTACGTGGCGGCGAGCAGAACAAGCAAGCCGAGGGCAGGGACGACTGTCCATAGCACCTCAGCGCGGACGGGGTTTGGCCCCACCGCACCCTGGCGGTTCCAGCGCTGCCGCTGCCGAAGGATGCTGGCGATAACAAGAGTCTGGGCGATGACAGCGGCAAGGGCCGCCGTCCAGAAAAGGGGTGTGTTCAAGGGAGGGCCGGACCCCCTAACGTAGTTGGAGCAAACGCTACATAAAAGAGAGGTTGTGCAGGACAACCCGCGTCAACTATAGTCTAGCCCTGGTGAGGTGTCAAGGCTTGCCAGTCCAAAACCGGTCCATAAGGGAGGCCGTAACTCTGGCCCTCGTGCCGCGTTGG
>CAZJJF010000518.1:0-2416 GCA_964546245.1 uncultured Anaerolineales bacterium | reverse complement strand
CTCGCAGAATCGCACAAAACGATACACGTCCCCGAAGGTCGTCGCCAGACCCAGCGACACCCGCACCGCCCCTGTCGCACGGCCATCCATCGCCTCGATGAACTGCTCAAAGGTCATGCGGTCGGCGTTGTGGAAGTAGGGGGCCAGATCCGCTGCCGACAGCGCATTGATGACCTCGCCCGCCCCCGGGTTGCAGAAGCAGCCAGTGCGTAGCGAGATGTTCTCCTCGTTCGCCTGCTGCTCGATCCAGCGGAAGTCGTAGAGGCGATCCTGGTCGTCGTAGAAGTTGACGGTGACGGTTCCGCCGCGCCCCTCCGTGGTCAGCGGCCCGTAGACGCGGACCAGCGGCGCGCCGTTGTCGTGCCGTAGCGCAACTAACTCCTCCAGCAGCCACCCCGTCAGACACATGACGCGCTCGTGGATGATGTCGATACCGACGGCTGCCAGGTGGCGCAAGCCAATCTCGACGGCCGGGATGTTGAGGTAATTGATGGTCCCATCCTCGAAGCCGGCCTCGTTGTCGGCCAGATAGTAGCCGTCGCCCTGGACTGACGCAATCGTGATCGTCCCGCCGGCAAACCACGGTCGGTGCAGCTTACGCAACGCCGCCTTGCGGGCGATGAGCGCGCCAATCCCCGTCGGGTGGCCGAACAGCTTGTAAAACGAGAGAGGCACGTAGTCGGGCTTGATGGCGCTGAGGTCGAGGCGATTGGTAGGCGCGAAGGCCGCCGCGTCCAGCAGCACATCCCAGCCCCGCGCCTGGGCTGCCTCGATCCAGGCCAGAGGGTGCTGCACACCGGAAAAGTTAGACTGAGCCGGGTAGGCCAGCAGGTTATTGGCGTTCGGGTCGCCGCGCTCCAACTCCTCGAACAGCCGCGCCTCGTCGATGCGCAGGTCGGGCGGCACGACGGGGATATAGGTTACGGTCGCGCCGTGCGCGCGGGCAAACTCGCGGACGCCGTTCACCGAGTTGTGATTGTCGAAGGTCAGCGCGTAGCGGCTGCCAGGCGCAAAGGGATACGCCTCTCCCACGAGCTTGAGAGCGCCGCTGGCGTTCATCGTAAAGATGGCGACGTACTCGTCAGGCGAGGCGTTAAAATATTCCAGGACGTAGCGGCGGGCCTGCTCGTCCAGCCGCGTCGACGCCAGAGACGTAGGGTTGGAGGAATGGGGATTGCCGAAGACGTGGCGCGTGAGCAAGTCCATGTGCTGGCGCACCTGGGACTCGGCGTACAGGCCGCCGCCCGTATAGTCAAGGTAGACCTGGCCCTGGTCGTCGAGGCGGCGATATTCGGCCGCGCGTAGATCGTCCAGCGCCAGAGTAGTATCGAAGGTTGGGTAGCGGCGGCCAAAGTCGGCGTAGGCGGCGGCGAGGGCTGTATCGGAAATGGGTGTTGGCAACATGGTTTACGCCGTCCTGATGGATGCCGCGTGGCTGAGACCCAGTTCGTCGACGCTCTGCTGGCGCATCAAGAACTTCTGAATCTTGCCCGTGACGGTCATGGGGTAGGCATCGACAAACTTCACATAGCGCGGAACCTTGAAGTGGGCGATCTGGCCGCGACAGTAGTCCCGAATCTCCTGTTCCGTCGCCGTCTGGCCCTCGCGGAGCTTCACCCAGGCCATAATCTCCTCGCCGTATTTTGCATCGGGAATGCCGATGATCTGCACGTCTGCAATCTTGGGGTGGGTGTACAGGAACTCCTCGATCTCGCGCGGGTAGATGTTCTCGCCGCCACGAATGATCATGTCCTTGATACGGCCGACGATATTGACGTAGCCCTCGTCATCCATGACGGCCAGGTCGCCGGTGTGCATCCAGCGGGCCTGGTCGATGGCCTGGCGCGTCCCTTCCTCGTTGCCCCAGTAGCCAAGCATAACGCTATAGCCGCGGGTGCATAGCTCGCCTGTCTGGCCGATGGGCACCACCTGCCCTGTCGCCGGGTCGAGAATCTTGACCTCTACATGGGGGTGAACCTGGCCGACCGTACTGACCTGCTTCGCCAACGGCGCGCCGACGCGAGTCTGGAAGCTAACCGGACTGGTCTCGGTCATGCCATAGGCGATTTCCACCTCGTGCATGTTCATCAGCGACTGCACCTTCTTCATCACCTCGATCGGGCACGGCGCGCCGGCCATGATACCCGTGCGCAGGCTCGACAGGTCGTAGTTACTAAAGCGGGGGTTGTCCAGCTCGGCGATGAACATGGTGGGCACACCATAGACGGCTGTCGCGCGCTCGGCCTGTACCGCCTCCAGCACGGCGAGCGGGTCGAAGGCTTCGCTCGGGTAGATCATCGTCGCGCCGTGGCTGATACAGCCCAGGTTGCCCATGACCATACCAAAGCAGTGATACAGGGGCACGGGGATGACCAGGCGGTCGCGGTCGCTGAAGTTCATCGTCTCGGCGACGAAG
>CAZJJF010000517.1:0-2427 GCA_964546245.1 uncultured Anaerolineales bacterium | reverse complement strand
GGCGACCACCTTGCCGCGCCCCGCCAGCGCCCCAACCAGGGCGGCGGCCTCGCGGGCGCGGAAGGCCATCTCGCCATCGTCGCGGAAGATATCGGCGATGGGTCGGCCGGCCAGCGCCACAATGAGTACGTCGGTGTCCACCGCGCTCCAGCCCAGGCGGTCGGCCAGCAAGCGCGCGACGGTGGACTTGCCAGTGGCGCTGAAGCCTACCAGGGCGATGTTGTGGCGACATTGGCCGTGCTCGCTCAGGCCCCGAAGGCCGGTGTCGAGGGGAGCAGGGCGCTCGGCGGCGGTCATGCAAGACTCTCCGGGGGCAGATGGGCGACGAATCGCCAGGGGGCAGTGCGTGCGGCCTCGTCGCCGCCGACGCCGATACGCGGGGTGCGCCGCACGTTGGCGTCGGCCACAGGTGGACCGGCCTCGATGAACAATGGCCCCGCCTGGGTGAGGTCCACCCCGCCCAGGCGTAAATCGATACCCAGGGCCTGGGCCAGCTTGCCGGGGCCATTGGTCAGCTCGCGGTCGGGTCGCCCGCCGCGCCGATCCCGCATGATCTCGATACCCTCATCGGGGATGAGGCCGCGAATCAGCACGCCGGCGGGAAAGCCCTCCACCTCGGTCACAGCGTTCAGCGAATAGTGGATACCGTAGATTTGGTAAACATAGGCCCGGCCCGCCACGCCGTACATGACCGCGTGCCGGGCTCGCCAGCCGCGCGACGCATGACTGGCCTTGTCGGCCTCGCCGAGGTAGGCCTCAGTCTCGATGATGCGGCCGCTAAGCCGCTGTCCGTCCAGCACCCGCACCAGACGCTGGCCCAGCAGATCACGAGCCACATCTAGCGTCGGGCGGGCGTAGAAGTCACGCGCCAGAATCATGCGCGCTTGCGCCACCCGCGATGGGAAGGATGATGCGCAGGGTGTCGCCGTCGGCGCAAGGCGTGACGGCCGCGGCCGTAGAGGGCAGCGCCTGGTCGTTGAGGAACAGGACGTACTCGGGCCCCTGCCCGGTCGCATGGGCCTCATACGCCGACTGGAAGCCAGGCCGTTCGGCCAGCCGGACCAGCACATCGGCAATGGTGGCCGGGTCGGGACAGGTCACACTCGTCTCTCGCTCGCCCACCGCCCGCCAGAGCGGTTCACCCAGTTTCACGCGCACGGTTGCCATAGCCGCTTACCCCTCCAGCATGGGCATCCGGATGCCGCACGCCTGCGCCGTCTCCCGCGCCAGTTGGTAGCCCGCGTCGGCGTGGCGCACTACGCCCAGGCCAGGATCGTTGGTCAGCACCCGCGCCAGGCGGCGTGCGGCGTCGTCCGTCCCATCGGCGACGATCACCTGTCCGGCGTGAAGCGAGAAGCCAATACCTACCCCGCCGCCGTGGTGGAAGCTGACCCAGGTCGCGCCGCTGGCCGTGTTGAGCAGGGCGTTCAGGATGGCCCAGTCGGCCACGGCGTCGGAGCCGTCAAGCATAGCCTCAGTCTCGCGGCGGGGGCTGGCGACGGAGCCGGTGTCCAGGTGGTCGCGACCAATGACGATGGGCGCGGAGATGTCGCCGCGTCGCACGGCCTCGTTGAAGGCTAACCCCGCCTTGTCGCGTTCACCGTAGCCAAGCCAGCAGATGCGGGCGGGCAGGCCCTGATAGGCGATACGCTCCTGGGCCAGGCGCAGCCAGCGCTGGAGCGCCTCATCATCCGGGAACAGGTCAGCCACGATGCGGTCGGTCACGTCAATATCGCGCGGGTCGCCCGACAGGGCTGCCCAGCGGAAGGGGCCTTTGCCCTGGCAGAACAAGGGCCGGATGAAGGCAGGCACGAAGCCGGGGTAGTCAAAGGCATTGCTCACACCGGCGTCGAAGGCGCGCTGACGCAGGTTGTTGCCATAGTCGAAAACGACACTGCCCAAGCGCTGGAAGGCTAGCATGGCCTCGACATGGACGGCCATGCTTTGCATGGACAGGCGCTCGTACTCGGCCGGGTCGTCGTCGCGCAAGGCCGCCGCCTCGTCGAGGGACAGGCCCATGGGGACATAGCTCAACACGTCGTGGGCGGACGTCTGATCGGTGACGATATCGGGCACGACGCCCGCCTCGACCAGGGCCGGGAAGACCTCGGCGGCGTTGCCCAGCAGGGCGATAGATCGCGCCTCGCCGGCCTCCATCGCCTGCCGAACCTGCGCCAGGGCGTCGGGCAGGTTATCGGTCATCACGTCCACGTAGCGCGTCGCCAGTCGGCGTTGGATGCGACTCTCGTCCACCTCGACCACCAGGGCCACGCCGTCGTTCATGGTCACGGCCAGGGGCTGCGCGCCGCCCATGCCGCCCAGGCCCGCTGTCAGCGTCAGCCGCCCGCGCAGCGTGCCGCCGAAGTGCTGCCGCGCGGCCTCGGCCAGGGTCTCGTAGGTCCCCTGCAAGATACCTTGCGTGCCGAT
>CAZJJF010000516.1:0-2429 GCA_964546245.1 uncultured Anaerolineales bacterium | reverse complement strand
CATTGGTCAGGATGCCGATGCGGTTGCCGTCGGGCAGTGGCTGGGTTGTGAGGGCTGCGGCGAGGTCGAACATCTCTTCGAGGGTGTTGGCGCGGAGCACGCCCGTTTGACGGAAGAGAGCTTCGACAGCGGCGTCAGTCGTGCCGAAGGTGCGACCGCTCTTGACGGCGACAATGGGCTTGGCGTGGCTCACCCGGCGAGCCAGGCGGGCAAAGCGTTGCGGGTTGCCGAAGGACTCGAGATACAGGAGGATGGTATTGACGCTGGCATCCTCTTCCCAGTACTGGATGAGGTCATTGCCGGACACGTCGGCCTTGGCGCCGAGGCTGATGAAGTGGTGGATGCCCAGGCTCCGCTGCGCGGCTCGCGAGAGCATCCCGACGCCGACGCTGCCGCTCTGGCAGGCGAGGGCGACGCGGCCCTGCTCCGGCTGGATGGGCGAGAAGGAGGCGTGCAGGCGCAGGTCCGGCTGGGTGGTGATGAGACCGAGGCTGTTGGGGCCGATGAGGCGCATGCCAGCGTCTCGCACGGTCTCGACAATCTCCGCCTGAAGGCGCTTGCCGTCGGCACCCATTTCGGCGAAGCCGGCGGTGACCACAACCACGGCGCGCACACCCCGGGCGGCGCATGCCCGTACCGCGTCCAGTACACGGTCGCGGGGCAGGGTGATGATGGCGAGATCCGGCGCTTCGGGCAGGTCCGCGACGCTCGGATAGGCGCGAATGCTGTGGACGGCGTCCGCGTAGGGGTTGACTGGGTAGATGACGCCCTGGTAGTGGCCGCGAATGATGGAGTCGACAACCTGGTGGCCGACGCCGCTGGGCTGGCGCGACGCGCCAATGATGGCGACCGACTGGGCCTCGAAGATTGGGCGTAGTGAGGCGATGGTAGAGACCCGGTCCCGCATCTCGGAGCGGGCTGTGCTGTTGGCGCTTGGCACGACCGATAGGTCGATCTCGATATCGCTGCCGTCCCAGTGCGTCTTTACCTGGAAGCCTGACTTGCGGAAGGTCTCGATCATGGGGCGGTTGTCGGAGTGGGTCACGGCCCAGAAGCGGGTGATGCCCTCGCGCGCGCCCAGCACGGCCAGGCGTTCGAGGAGGAGGCTGCCCAGGCCCTTGCCCTGGAAGGCGTCATCGACGGCGAAAGCCACTTCCGCACTCTGGGCGTCGATGGCAGTATAGGAAGCGGCGGCGACAATGCGGGGATGCCCGTCGATGGTGCGCTCGACGACCAGGGTCAGCTGATCCTTCGGATTCGAGGGATCGCACATGGTAGCGAGAAGTTCGTCGCGCGGCGGGCTGGGTGAGAAGAAACGATGCAGGCGGGATTCGAGGGACAGGCTGGTGAAGAAGTGGCGCAGTGCGGCGAGGTCTTCAGGGTGGGCCACGTGGATGCTGGCGGTGGTTCCGTCACGCAGAATCAAGCGCCCCGTGTCGGGGCGGTCCTGGTAGATGGGGGGTAGATACAGGGGCCGGATTTGGGTTGTCATACTGGTTGCCTATGGGGTTGAGCGAACCACCTCCACCGTGCAATGGGCGCGCGCGGCGACGGCGGTCGAGACGCTGCCGAGAACAAGGTAGCCGCGGCGGGTGATGCCGCTGGCGCCGACGAAGATGGCGTCGGCTTGCCATGCCTCGGCTTCCTCGAGGATGACATGCTTGGGATCGCCCTCGCCGATAAGGGTGGAAGCCTCAAGGCGAGCGCGGGATAATGTTGCAGCTGCACTCTCGACGGTCTCGTCTACCCAGGTATGGGCCTCCTGCTCACTGGCGGCAAGCAGGTCGTCGGGAGGCGGGGCGAAGGGATTGTCGGCGACATTCGTGTGTGGGTCCACAACGGCGAGAATCAGGGCCTGGGTGTGGGGGGGCCACTGGCGTTGGGCAATGGTGCGGAGGGCTGCGTTCGCGCCTGGGCTACCGTCGATGGCAACAGCCAGGTGCAGATGGTCGGCTGCGCGATGGGGCGTGGCTCGTGCGATGCGCACCGAGCATTTCACCTCGGTCAGTACCTTCTGGGAGACACTGCCCAGAACGAAGCGGCTGAGGGCTGAGTGGCCGTGCGCACCCACGACAACCAGGTGAGCGGGCCATGCTTCAGCCCGCTTGATGATAGCCCAGGCCGGGGAGTCGGCGACGGACTCGGCGCGTATCGTCCATTGGGGGAAGTCGTGGCCCAGGCGGGCGGCGGCACGCTCCGCCATGGCCTGCGCCTCGCGCTCGGCCTGGGCGGCCTGGGCGCGGGCCATCTTGACTGCGGGGGGGACCTGCTCGCTGGGGGCTTCGGCCGGCTCGTAGCTCGATGGAGGCCAGACATCGGCGACGGACAGCACCAGGGCGTCGACGGTCTCAGGAAGCCCCGCGCGGCGCAGATCGTCCAGGGCGATGTCGGCGCTAGGGGAGCCGTCGTAGGCGATGAGGACGTGCAAA
>CAZJJF010000515.1:0-2430 GCA_964546245.1 uncultured Anaerolineales bacterium | reverse complement strand
CTCGCCGGCGTAGGACGTGATGCGTGCAACGTGAAACGTGCAAGAAGCCCATCAGGTCACGTTTCACGCATCACGCATCACGTATAGGAGCAGGAATGTTCACCAAAATCCTCATCGCCAACCGTGGCGAGATTGCCGTGCGCGTCATCCGCACCGTGCGCGACATGGGCATCACCAGCGTCGCCGTCTTCGAGCCAGCCGACCGCGCGTCGCTTCACGTGCGCCTGGCCGACGAAGCCGTCATGCTCACCAGCCCCCTGGGCTACCTCGACCCTGAAGCCATCCTGGCCGCCGCGAAAGCCACCGGCGCCGAGGCGATCCACCCCGGCTACGGCTTCCTCGCTGAGCGCGCCGACTTCATCGCGCGCTGCCAGGCCGAGGGTATCGTCTTCATCGGTCCGCCCGCCGACGTGGCGGGCGTGCTGGGTTGCAAAGTGGACGGCATGCTCGCCGCCGAGGCCGCGGGCGTGCGGACCGTGCCCCACTCGCCGCGCAGCTATGCCAGGGACGAGATAGACGCCATACGCGCCGCAGCTACCGAGCTTGGCTACCCGCTATTCGTCAAGTCGTGCAGTGGCGGCCGCGGGCGCGGCGCGCGCGTCGTGCTCCAGGCGGAACAGCTAGACCGCGCCATCCAGCGCGCCCAAACCGAGAGCGAGCGAATCTACGGCGACAGCCGCGTCTACCTTGAGCGCACCTTCCCGGCGGGTCACCAGCTAGAGGTTCAGATTCTCGCCGACGCCCAGGGCAACATCGTTCACCTGGGCGAGCATGAAGGTTCCATCCAGCGCGGCAACCAGAAGCTGGTCGAGGAATCGCCCGCGCCGTGCCTGTTCCCCGAGCAGCGCGAGGCGCTATGGGCGCAGGCGGTCGCGATGGCGCGCCTGCTGAGAATCGTCGGCGCAGCCACCGTGGAGTTCGTCGCCGACCTCGACGGTACAACCTACTTCACCGAAGTCAAGCCGCGCATCCAGGTGGGGCATCTGGTGACTGAGATGGTCAGCCGCCGCGACATCGTCCAGGAGCAGATTCGCATCGCCGCTGGCGAGCCGCTGGGCTACGGCCAGGCCGATGTTCACCTCGCTGGCTGGGCCATCGCCTGCCGTATCCGCGCCGAAGACCCCTGGAACCACTATCTGCCCAGCACGGGCCGCCTCACTGAGTTCCGCCAGCCAGGCGGGCCATGTGTCCGCGTAGACACCTTTGTCACAGCCGGCAGTGAGGTCTCCGCCCACTACGACCCGCTCCTGGCAAAGTTGACGGTCTGGGCTGGCGATCGCGAGGCAGCTATTCGGCGTATTGACCGCACCGTCCGCGAGTTCCATGTCACGGGCGTCGAGACCAATCTGCCGCTGCTGCGCCAGATCACACGGCATCCCGACTTCGTGCGCGGTGTCTACACCATGTCGCCCTCGCAGCGCATCGACATGGGGCCGCTGACCGATGAGCGTATCCGCCACGACCTGGCGGCCCTGGCGGCCATCGCCTATGCGAGCCGCCGCCTGACGACGCGCCCCGTCACCCCCAAGCATGCCGCGTCCGGCTGGCATCGCGAGAGTCGGCGCGTGCCGAGCTAGGAGATGTAGATTATGGGCAAGTTCAATGTGACTGTCGACGGACAGCGATTCGATATCGAGGTCAAGCCCCTCTTCGGCTCGGATCACGGCTTTAGCGTGGTGGTAGATGGCGTGGAGGTGCCGGTCGTCATGGGCGACCTGGAAGCCGGGGATGCCTGGGCAACGGTCGGCGGCCGCCCCTACGAGTACATTGTCGACCGCGACCTGAACTGGATCAAGGGCCGCACCGGCCGCCACAGCCTGGAGATTGAAGACCAGGGGGCGGGCGGCCCCCGGCCAGTCAGCGGCGACGGGCGCGTCAAGGCCCCGGTGCCCGGCCTGATTACCCGCGTGCTGGTCCAGGCCGGCGACCCCGTGGAGGCCGGTCAACCCCTCGTCGTCCTCGAAGCCATGAAGATGGAGAACGAGGTTCGCGCCCTGCGTCCGGGTGTCGTCCAGCAGGTGATCGAAGTGGGCCAGGTGGTGCGCCTGCATCAGGTTCTGGCCGACATCGCTTGATGCCGAACGCGGCTGGAGACGCGGAGGCGTCCGACTGTCATGCCGAGTGTACCATATTCGCGTCAGCATGCAACAGTGCGATGACTCGCGACTGTCATGCCGACGACAGGAGGCATCTCTGCGGTTGTTGGCAGCAGAGACCCCTCCGGAGCCTGCCCTGAGCGCCAGCGAACGGGTCGGGGTGACAGTCGAAAGTACCGCAAGCAGGATCGGCCCTACAGGTCTGCGCGACCTGTGGGGCCGTCTTGTTCCCCCATCGCGTAGGCCACGGCCTCGTCCAGCGTCATCGCCCGCCCCTCGGCCTGGAGGGTAGCCATCGCCGACGCCGACAGGCTGGCCTGCAGCCAGTCGCGTG
>CAZJJF010000514.1:0-2448 GCA_964546245.1 uncultured Anaerolineales bacterium | reverse complement strand
GCCGCCAGTATACCCGAAGTAGCGCGCCGTGTCAACTCTCATCTGGCCGATGCGCGCATCCGCCGAGGGGATGATCGGCTCGCCGCTGCTCAAGAGGATTGGACGCGGACCCATTCGCTACGCTCAGGGCAGGCTCTTGCGGACAAGCGCGGACGAAAAGAGATCACCCAATCTTCCCTTCGTGGCTTCGTGCCTTTGTGTCCTTCGTGTTCGTCCAGGGCGGCATACTGCCGAACGTCACCGCTCATGAGAGCAGGCCGTGCTGTTCGGCGACGGCTCGCGGCATTTCGACGACGAGGACGCGCGGCATCTCGTCCGGGCGCACCCGGTCGCGGGTGTTGAGCGCCACCTCCCCGCCCGCCCCATGCACGACGACGTACAGGTCGGGGAAGGACTTGATGCTCCAGTCGGGGCCGTCCTCGGCGTCGACGTACTGCTCGGTGGTGTAGCCGATGGCGACCTCGCCCTGGGCGTCGGTGACACCGTCGCCCAGGTGGTCGTCGCGGCCGTCGGAGTCATAATCGTACAGGGACAGCCGCACTCCCGGTAAGGGCGCCGCCGACGGCTCAGCGAGAACGAGTCGAACACGCGTGAATAGCTGCATAGCTCACCTCGGCTGCGGTCCAATATGTGGCGCGGAAATTATAGCCGAGACTCACCCCGCGCGACGACTCGTCAACCTGCAACCCCACTACTCCACGCGTCGCACCACGATGCTTGCCACCGGCCCCATCCAACCGTGCAGCGCGGGTTGCAGGTCGCTGACGCCCGCCACGCCGGGGTGCATCCAGATGCGGCCGCCCTCCGCCAGGGCCGGGTTACTCATGCCCGTGCCCGGCTTCGTCGTCGTCACGCCGGTCATGACCGGGCACGGCGGCACGAGGTCGTTAAAGTCCTCGGTATTCCTCTCTGTGCCCGCGTCGTAGGCGGCCAGGTTGCCCGATACCCAGTCGCCGACAAACTTGGGCAAACGCAGCGCATCAATGCCCGTGAAGCCATCGTTGGTGCAGACCAGCATCGACACCGCCGACAGCCGCCGCGCGCCGGGGTAGGCCGTGATGCGCAGCGTGACCGACTGCCCCGGTAGGACCGGCCCGCTGCCCTTCACCACATCGTCCACATTCTTGCCCGCCATCAGCGCCGCCATCAGCGGGGCCAGATTGCCGTTCTCGGCGATCTGCTGCACGCCGACGCTGGCGCGCTGCCCCACCTGGAAGACATGCACCGACGGGCTGTGAGTGGTCAGCGCCGGCGGCGTCAAAGGTTGCCCCATGGTGCGGTTAGTGATTGTCACCTCGTACACGGACATCGGCCCTGCCGCCCCCACCACCCCCGCCCCAACGACCAGAGCCACGACCAGAGCCAGCACAGCCGGAACGAGCCTACACAGTCTCATAGAGCCTCCTGTAAGGGTTACCGATTCGTGTGCGCCCAGCATAGGCCCCACCCATTACGCCCCCCTTACAGGCGGCTGGCGCTCCCTTACCAGAATGTTACATCTTCCCTCTCGCCTTTGACACCCCGTCGCCCCCTAATCGCCCTGGTGGAGGGCGCGCCTGCGTAGGGGCAGGCCCCCCGCGGCCGCCAGTCAGAAGATGGGACACGGACGAACACGGACACCACGGACACGAGCGGGGTAGTTGCCACCTCCGTGTCGTCTGTGGCTGTCCGTGTCCCATCCTCTTGGTCCATTGCCCCCATTCTGTCTCGCCCGCTCAGGCCGATGCTCCGCGCTTGGCCGGGGTCGCCGGCCTGCGTACAATAGAAGCATCACCCGTCCCCATGCCCTCGCCAGGAGAGCCTCGATGGCCTATGCCCTGCGCCTGTTCGATGACTTTGACACAGCTAACCAGGCCGTGGACATGCTAATCCAGCGCAAGTACCCCGCCGCCAATATCGCCGTTGTTTTTCGCGACGGCAACCATCGACTGCGCCGCCTCGACGGGGCCGAGGTCGAGGAAGGCGACCCCACCGCCGGTATGAGCTTCAGCTTCCTGACGGGCTGGCTCACCAACATTGACAGGCACACCTTTGTCGACGATCTGGGCGCGACACTTTTGCAGGTCGGCGCGCCGCCGGCCGCGAGCGCCGCGCTTCAGCGCCAGATCCAAGGCGGCAAGGTACTCGTCTCCGTCGCTACGGAGGACTTCCGCGTCGAGGACGTCGATGATATTTTGGACGACGCATCGGGCAAGCTCCTGACGCACTACGAGGAATTGCCAGATGACGACCCGCGCGGCGTCGATGTCAGCGACTAACCCCCATCCGACGCCCATGCGCACCCTTCTCGCCCGCGCGGCCCTCGTCGCCGCGACCTGCGCAGTGGTTGGCGCGGGTAGCTTCAGCTGGTACTGGCGTTTCCTGCATCGCCTGCCCCCTGACTTCGCCACGCCCATCGACGAGGCGCGCTCGCGCGTGGCCGGGCGGCCGGTCCCCATCGAGGGCTGG
>CAZJJF010000513.1:0-2455 GCA_964546245.1 uncultured Anaerolineales bacterium | reverse complement strand
TTGAGGGCGCGGGGCAGGACGATGTGGGGGCCAAAGAGGTTGAACAGCCCGGCCAGCAGGTAGGGGTGAACGATGCCATAGTAGGGATCGACATGCGTCAGGGGTAGCATTTCGCCCTGGGCGATCTGCCACGCCCAGCTGATCTCGGCGGTCTCATCGGTCAGCCGCGGTACGAGCATCAGGTACGGCCAGCGCAGGGCGAGGGCCAGCAGCGCCACGCCTCCGGCCACGAGAAGCCGCTGCCCATTCTCGCTCAGGCGCGCCAGAACGCCGGTTCCCTGAAGGCTCGATTCCTGAATAGACTGGGACACGGGACTCAGCTATCCAGGGCGGCCCGCGGCATCTCGCCGCGCATGTGGTCGAAACTCGCGCTATCCAGCGCCTGCCACTCAGCCTCGGCCGTCAGGATACGCTCGCGGAGCGCCGGGTCATGGCGATACTCGGACACAGCCTCCAACTGGTTGACAAGGCCTAGCCCCACGTAGCGCATGCTGCGGGCGGCGCGCTCCATTTCCTCCCGCCAGTCGGATGGAAGGTCCGGCAAGGCCGCGATGCGGGCGGCCAGGGACTGGTAGGCCACCTCCACGCGCTGCCGCTGCCGCCCGAAATCGGCGGGGGCCGGGAACAGATGTTGAAGGCTGGCATATGCCTCGCGGGTCGTGTCCACCGTCTTCAGCATCCGGCTGTGGTGGGCGAGATAGGCCCCATCGACGTAGTAGATGGCGCGCATGAACTCCGGCGTCGCCTTGTAGAAGGCGAAGGCTGCCTCTGCCGCGCGCGCCGGGTAGTGGTCACGAATGAACTGGCGCAGCACGTCGTCGGGGCGGGCGTCGGGTAGGCGCGCCAGGGCCAGCATGCTATGCAGGTTGACCAGGTTGGCCCATGGCCGCTCGAAGAGGGGGTACTGGGCGCTGTTCCAGTTCATGCGCACTGCATACTGGCGGATGCCGCGCTCGGCGCAGGTTCGAATCTGCGACGCCCAGATGTCGCCCATGTAGCAGGGGAGGATGTTGTGGCCGTTGTACTCGCCCCAGGCGTCGAACTCGATCATCTGGCGGGCCGCATCGCCTGCCCCTACCAGGGCGTCATCGAAGGGCGATTCCAGCATGAAATCGCCCCGCGTGCTCTTGAGGGATAGGGTGACATTAGCAGGCAGCGACGCCGTCATCTCGCGCGGGTCGTAGCCATCCATGCCGGCCAGAGATTGCCATGTTCGCAGCTGGGCTTCACGTTGGCCCACGGCACGCGCCGTCTCATCGGTCAACAGGTTGATGCGCGCCAGCGGATCGAGGTGCTGGCAGTATGAGCAGTGACAATCGAGAATGGTGACGTCCGACTCGTCGGCGGTGACTTGCAGCCCGTCCAGGCCAGGGAACAGTTGGCAAAAGGTCTCGACCTTGCCGCGATAGATGCGCCAGGTGTCCTCGCGTCCGGGGCAGATCGGCGTGCCCGTCGCGCCCCGCAGGCGGTCGCCGACGATCTCGTAGAGGGCGTTGGGAGCCTCGAACTGATTAGTGTGGAACAGCAGGCGCACATTGCGGGCGTCGGCATAGTGAATGGCCTCAGCGAGACAGGCCCGCAACCCTTCGGCGTTTCGCCGCTCCTTGTCGCTGACGGGCAGGGCCTGGCTCAGGTTGCCGACGCCGGGCAACTCGAAGTCATAGGGCAGCATCGCCTCGAAGGTCCGGCCGGCGAAGAGGACATAGGAGCCGATGCCGAGGGCGACGGCCTGGTCAATGCCGCGCTTGATGGCGTCGACCTGCTGCCACGACGCCTCGATGCGACTCTCTACGTCCCGCAGGTTGTGGTGATCAACAAGGGTGAAACTCACCGGCCGGTCGGCCTCGACAGGGGGCGAGGCGCGGCGCAAAAATGTCACAGCCGAGGAGGCTGCGACGGCGCTCACGACTACACCGGCCGAGCCGACAAGAAACTGGCGGCGAGTAATGGGATGCATAAGCCGAAATGATAGCCCGAAGTCGCATCCGCCGCAAACCTGTGGTAAACTTCGTTATTATGCCTTACACTGACATGTTCAGGGGCCGGAACGTGATGGTCACCGGCGGCCTCGGCTTCATTGGCAGCAATCTTGCCCATCGCCTGGTCGAGCTGGGCGCGAACGTGCTCCTGGTCGACTCCCTGCTCCCCGAGTATGGCGGCAATCTCTTCAACATCGAGGCTATTCGTGATCGCGTGCGCGTCAATATTGCCGACGTGCGCGACGAGCACGGGCTGAGCTACCTCGTCCAGGGGCAGGACTATCTGTTCAACCTGGCGGGCCAGCTCAGCCACGTCGATTCGATGCGCGACCCCTACACCGATCTCGACATCAACTGTCGCAGCCAACTGTCGATCCTCGAAGCCTGCCGTAAGGGCAACCCCCGTATCAAGATCGTCTACGCCTCGACGCGGCAGATCTACGGCCGCCCCAGCTACCTGCCCCTGGACGAGAATC
>CAZJJF010000512.1:0-2455 GCA_964546245.1 uncultured Anaerolineales bacterium | reverse complement strand
ACGTCGGGATGCGTGGGCCCTAGCGCCTGCTCGTAGATCGCCAGCGCGCGGGTGTAGAGGGGCTCAGCCTGCGCATAGGCGTCTTGGGCGGAGTAGAGCAGCGCCAGGTTGTTGAGGCTCGTGGCCACGTCGGGATGCGTGGGCCCTAGCGCCTGCTCGTAGATCGCCAGCGCGCGGGTGTGGAGCGGCTCGGCCTCGGCATACTGGGCCTTCGCATAAAGCAACAACCCGGCCTGATTCATCAACCGAGCCGTGGGCTCAGGGATACCAATCGCATCGGCATGCGTCGAGACCACCCGCGCATGCGGGAGTAGCGACTCAAGCACCTGCCAATCGACTGGGTTCATGGGATCGCCGGCGAAGGAGACGTTGATCCAGTGCAGCGCGTCGAGGAGTTTCGCCTGTCCTGGGCTGTCGCGCTCGCATCGGCGCGTGGCCTCCTGCACCAGCCGATGCACGGTAAAGCTCGGATGATCGGTTGCGCGGCTCACCAGTGAATAGGACTCCAGTTCTGCCAAGGCCTCGAACAGATCGGTCTGCCCATCGCCTGGCCCCTCGTCCTGACCATCATCCTTAGGTACTGGCACCTTCAGGATGGATTCAGGAATCGGATCGGGCGCGAGCCAGGCCAGGCGTTGCAGGAGCTGCCGGGCTGTTACGGTCAGCTGGTCGACGGAGGTTTGCCAGGCAATTGCGACTGGTTTGGGGTACCGCATTAGGCGCTCGTCAAACCAGGTGAGCACTTTATTCCGCTGGTTTTGCCATTCGGCCAGATACTGGTCAAGGCTCAGGCGCCGCTGCACGATGTAGGCGCCGGCCTGTTCCAGGGCAAGCGCCAGGCACCCGAGTTCATGCGCCAGCCTGCGTGCGATGCTGGGATCGTGGGCATGCTTGCGCCGTTTCGCATCGGTGCGGGCGAGCAGGAAGTCAACCGCAGCCTCCGGAATCAAGACATCCAGCGCCACTGGAATGAGGCTTGTGCCCCAATCTCCCAGTCGGCTAGTGAGAAGCACATGGCCGCCGGTGAGGTGCGGCAGCAGGGCTTCGGCCGCGGCGGCCGCGGGCTTCGAGTCGACATTGTCCAGAATCAGGAGCCAGCCTGGAGTGGTTTTTAGCCAGGTCAGGACCGCCTTGTACTGTTTGATTTCTTCCCGTTCCCATTGCTCGGGCAGATCGAGTAGCTCATGACCACAGAGGGCCGCCAGGTTGCGCTGCAGCGATTCGCTGCTGTCGGCCTCGACGAAGAGCCGCGCACGGTAGTGCTCGCCATGTCGCCAGGCATATTCGAGCGCGAGCCGCGTCTTACCGACCCCGCCCAGGCCGGTCAGCACTCGGGCTACGGCGCAATTGGTATTGCTCTCTGGGATTGGCTCCAGGCTGCGAGCGAGTTCGTCGAGTGTCGCCTCACGGCCCTTGAAGAGGTCGCCGAGACTGGCAAAGGGTAGATTAGCCGGCCTGACCAATGGGCCAGCCCGTGCAAGAATCTCCTGCACCTTCGAGCGCAGAATCTCCGCCGCCAGGTCGGCTGGGCTAGCGAACTTAACGGATATCGGATAACGCTCTACCTCGGCCAAGCGCTTCAAATGCGCCTGCTGGGCCACACGCTGGTCCGAGATCAGTTCATAGCGCTCGTCGCGCGGCGCGGTGGTTTCCGGCTCAGCGATGATCAACGGCTTGCCATGGTAGAGGGCGAGCCACGCTTCCCACTGGGTGTAGGAGAGTGCCGGGGCGCCGGACTGCAGAAAGGGCGCCAGCGGCGGAAGTTTCTCGCTGAGGTCGGGATAGCGTTGGCGAATTACCGCAAGCGAACGTCCATGCGCCAACGCACCGGTCATGTCACCCACGAGGTGGATGACCGCGTCGCACTGTCGGACGTAGTCGTCCAGCATATCGAGCGTTTCCGTGCCGGTGGCGATGAAGTCTTCCTGCACTGCGACTGAGACGTTGGGGCGTGTGAGAGCATGCCGCAATCTCTCGCGGTAGCTGCGGAATTCGGCACTGACAGTAGAGAGGAAAATCTGCATGCGGGCCACGGTCGTATGCTCCAAAGAATGGGTACTCCATTGGGGGAGTAGCGAACAACGCAAAATTGACCGCGACTGCTCAGAACAGATTGAAATCGGGCGTCCACGCCTCGATCAGAGCAGTGAGGTTCCCCTACCCCGATTATGAGCGGGTACTATCTGGAAAGATGGGCATTCTGTCAATTGGTGGTGGTTCCGCCAAGAAGCAAGAAAAAGTGCCTATCTCATAGGCTCCGATTGATGGCTGCTGACATTGGACATGTGCCGTACAACGACCAGTCGGTTATTGCACACGTATCTATTGGTCTTGGCCGAGGCACTCTCAGGAGAGTAGCCGTATTTCCCACGCTCTCTTGTAGGTCAACGGTTCGTCCTTCTACAATCGGCCTCCCATGAGTGTCGATCTGTCCTCCGGTCGGTCTTCCAAGGCA
>CAZJJF010000511.1:0-2474 GCA_964546245.1 uncultured Anaerolineales bacterium | reverse complement strand
TCGCCGTGAGCGCCCACAACCAGCTCGGCGAGCAGACCCTCGCCGGTGAGGGGTCCGGCCTCTGCCCCCGGTGAGCCCGTGGGACATACTTGGTGGTATGGGCGCGGTGGCGCGGCCGCTCGGACCGGGACGTAGGGTGCGGCCATGTCGTGGACGGATCGGTATGCCGACAAGGTCATGACGCCCATCCTGGGCCGTCCGCTGACCAGCTACATCTTCATCGACGGCAAGGACAAGGCGGCCGTGCAGCAGGCGGAGATCGACCTGATGCAGACGGCCATCACCCAACCCGCCATGCTCACCATGGACGCCGCCCTGTCGGCGCTGCTGGCCGAGTATGGCTTCAAGCCCGATATGGTCATGGGTCACTCGCTGGGTGAGTACGCCGCCCTCACGGCGGCCGGTATCATGCCCTTCGCCGACGCCCTCGAAGCCTCGGCAGCGCGCGGCGCGGAGATGACCAAGGTCAGTATGGGCGACAACGGCTGGATGGCCGCTGTCATGGCCCCCATCGACGTCATTGAAGAGACCCTCAAGGGTATCGATGGCTACGCGGTGGCCGCCAACATCAACAGCAAGAACCAGGCGGTGGTCGGCGGCGAGAGCAAGGCCGTCGAGCAGGCCATCGAGATCTTCCAGAAGCAGGGCTACCAGGCGGTGCGGCTGCCAGTCAGCCACGCCTTCCACACCCGCATCGTCGCCCCGGCCAGCAAGCCCTTGCGCCAGGTCCTCGACCGCTTGAGCATCAGCGAGCCGCAGATGCAACTGGTCGCCAACGTGACCGGCGAGTTGTACCCGACCACCGTCGAGGGCATCAAGGACATCCTCGAGTTGCAGATCGCCTCACCCGTCCAGTGGGTCAAGGGTCTGGAGACTCTGTACCGCGAGGGCGTGCGCACCTTCGTCGAGGTCGGCCCCAAGAAGGCCCTCAAGGGCTTCGTTGATGACGTGCTGGGCGACAAGTCTGACATCGTCTCGCTCTTCACCAACCACCCCAAGACAGGTGAGATTCAGACCTTCAATCACGCCCTATGCGGCCTGTACGCCGCGGGCTACGCGATGCAGACGCCCACGCCCCCCGCTCAGCGCCTCGCGAGCAAGCCCGCCGCGGCCCCTGTCGCAGCCCCCGCCGTGACCACGCCCGCTCCCAATGGAGGACAGATGCGAGAGCTTGCCCCGCAGCCGGCGGTCGGCCAGCCCCCCGCGGCCGTCATCGACGGCCAGGCGACGGAGGCTCTGGCGCGTCTGCTGGCGCAGGCGCTACAAGGCGCAAGTGGCGCCCAGGCGGCCTCCGTGGCCGCGCTGCAAAGCTACGACCTGCTGGCGCCGCCAGCCGGGTCGGTAGTCATCAGCGGCACGGGCCTCGGCCTGCCGGGCGCGGAAAAGCCGGTCATGGACCCCGACAACGCCCTGCGCATCCTGCAAGGCGAGCAGTTCATCGACCTGATCCCCGAGCGCTTCCGCAAGCGGATGCTCGGGAAGCGCGTCACCCGCCTGATGAAGTCCGAGGACGGCAGCGGCAGCTTCGTGACCATCACCGACCCCGACGAGGTCATCAAGCTCGCCGGCCGCCCCGGCCCCTTCAACCCCACCGAGGAGTACGGCATCCCGGCCAAGCTCGTCGAGGCCCTCGACACAACGACCCAGTTGGCGATGGCGGCCGGTATCGACGCCCTGCGCGAGGCGGGCATCCCCCTCGTCCAGACCTACCGTCAGACCTCCAAGGGTACGTATCTGCCCGAGCGCTGGGTACTACCCGAGGCGCTCCGCGACGACACAGGCATCATCTTTGCCAGCGCCTTCCCCGGTGGCGACCGCTTCGCCGAGGACATCAGCAACTACTACGCCTGGCAGAATCGCCAGGATCAGTTGGCCGCCCTCGAAGACCTGCGCATGTACCCCCAGGACGGCGACACCCTGCGCGAGATCGCGCGCCGCATCGGTGAGTTGCGCGATACGCTGGAACGCGAACCCTACGAGTTCGACCGTCGCTTCATCTTCCGCATCCTGGCGATGGGTCACAGCCAGTTCGCCGAATTCATCGGCGCGCGCGGCCCCAACACCCACGTCAACGCGGCCTGCGCCAGCACCACCCAGGGCATCGCCCTGGCCGAGGACTGGATTCGCGCCGGCCGCTGCCGCCGCGTGGTGGTTATCGCCGCCGACAACGTCACAGGCGACCACCTGATGGAGTGGGTCGGCGCGGGCTTCCTGGCCACTGGTGCCGCCGCCACTGACGACCGTGTCGAAGAGGCGGCCCTGCCCTTCGACCGCCGCCGCCACGGGACCATTCTCGGCATGGGCGCGTGCGCCCTGGTTGTCGAGAGTGAGGACTCCGTTCGCGAGCGCGGCATGCGCGGTATTGTCGAGCTGCTCAGCGGCATGACTGAGAACAGCGCGTACCACGGCACGCGCCTCGACGTGAACCACATCGGTAGCGTGATGGATCGCCTGGTGCGGACCGCCGAGCGCCG
>CAZJJF010000510.1:0-2474 GCA_964546245.1 uncultured Anaerolineales bacterium | reverse complement strand
TGCTGACCCTGTTCATCGCTGGCTTGATGGCCGTGCTGACCACGATGGCCCAGCTTCCCTGAGCCATCACCCCTACGGTCCCTGTACCCCCGCTCGACATCGACGTCGCTTCTGTATCCCCCGTCTGCGTGCCCGATAGGAACCGGGGAGAGCTGGCCTCTCCCCGGTCTAGCTGTGCGCCAGTGCGGCGTGTGGCGCATTGTGCCCAGTTCGCTTTGCCGATCCGCGACGCGCCGAGTACAATGCTGGCAGGCGCAGCGGCCGGGAAGGAGGATGTCGCATGCATGATGATGCCCTGATTGGTGATCTCATCAACCGCCTGCTGGCGAGGCGGCCCGATCTATGGGGGGTGTTCCAGAGCGACCCGCTGGGGGCGCTGGAGGAGGCGCGCATCGCGCTGACCGATGACGAGCGCGCGGCGGTAGAGCGCGCGGGGCAGACTCCCGCCTTCAGACGCGACAAGACTCGTGGTGAAGAGGATGCGCTGGCGGCAGCCCTCAAGGCGGATCTGGCGGCGGCGCGGGCGGCCCGCGCGGTGGACTATAACCCCTTCGCCGAGGTGGAGACCGGGGCGGAGGAGACGGTGGTGGAGGAGAGCCTGCTGGCGGAGCAGCGCCGCGTGCGCGGCGAAGCGGATGCGTTGCGCGAGCAGCTGGCGGAGGAGCGGGCGCGCCAGGCTCGCGAGCGTGAGGAGGCGCGGCGCAGGCTGGGCGGCAAGGGGTAGGGCAGGCAGACGACCGAGGACAAAGGACCAATGACCGAGGGACAGCCCAAGAGGGCTAAATCCCCGTGGTCGTTGGTCCTTTGCGTTTGGTCGGGCGTCCTACGAGCGGATGGTCGCGCCCAGGTCGGCCGCCAGGCGGTCGATGATGTGCTGCACCAGCGGCGCGATATCCTCGTCGGTCAGGGTGCGATCGGCGGCCTGGAAGGTGAGGGCGTAGGCCAGGCTCTTGCGGCCCGCGCCGATCTGGGGGCCGCGATACACGTCGAACAGGGTCAGGCTGCGTAGCAGGTCGCCGCCGCTGGCCTCGATAAGATGGCGCACGTCGGCCTGGGGCACGGCCTCGGCGACGATGACGGCCAGGTCGAGCTTGATGGGCGGCCGGGTGGGTAGCGGCAGGTGCTGGGGCGTGGCAGCGGCCTCGTCTACCAGGGTCTGGAAGTCCAGGTCGGCGAGCAGGATGGGCGTGGCGGGCAGGTCTGCGCCGCTCTGGGCGTTGAAGGCATCCCGCGCCAGGGGGTGCAGCTCGCCCGCGATGCCGAGGCGTCGCCCGCCAGGCAGGGTGACGGCGGCGGTGCGGCCGGGGTGGAAGGTGGGCGCGTCGCGCTGGGGCGTCCAGGTGGCTTGAAGGCCGAGGCGCGCCAGCAGCCGGTCGACGATGCCCTTGAGGTCGAAGAAGTCGTAGTGCGGCGTGTCACCGCTGTCCCATGCTGGCTCGTGGCGCGGGCCACTCAGGGCGATGGACAGGCGGCGCTGCTCGTGGGGTAGCGGCTCGTCGGCCACGGGCAGGAATACCGGGCCGATCTCGAACAGGGCGAGGCGCTCGCGGTAGCGGGCGTTGTTGGCGAGGTTCTCCAGCGCGCTCGCGACGAGGCTCTGGCGCAGTACGCCGCGATCGGGTCGAATCGGGTTGGCGACGACGACGTAGGGGCGCGCGGCGGCCTCGATGGCGGTGGCGGGGGTCAGCGACGCCTCACGCTCGGGCGTGGTCATCATGTAGGCGATGGTCTCCTGGAGGCCTGACGCGGCCAGCACGTCGCGGATGCGGTCCTCGACGGCATCGGCGGGGCGGTTGCGCTGCGGTGGGAGCTCGTCTGACAGCAGGGTCTCCGGAATCTTGTCGTAGCCCTCGATACGCGCTACCTCTTCGAGCAGGTCGTAGGAGGTGGACACATCCAGACGGTGGGGTGGAACGACCGCCCGCACCTGCCAAGTGTCGGCGGCCTGGCCGATGACCGCCACGTCGAACTCCAGGGCGCGCAGAATATCGACGACGCGCTCGGCGGCGATGTCCATGCCCAGGATGCGCCGCACGTCGGAGGTTGCCAGCTCGACAGCGACGGTGGGCGCGGGGACGGGGTAGGCGTCGAGGATGCCCTGGGCGATGACGCCGCCCGCCAATTGGCGCATCAGCTCGGTGGCGCGGGGCGCCGCCTGGGCGGTCAGGGCGGGGTGGATGCCACGACCGAAGCGCGCCGACGCCTCGCTGATGAGCTTGAGGGCGGCCGAGGTGCGGCGGACGCTGATGTTGTTGAAGTTGGCCGCCTCTAGCAGGATGCGGGTCGTGTCGGGGCCGACCTCGGTATCCTCGCCGCCCATGACGCCGGCGATGGCGATGGGGCCAGCCGTGTCGCAGATGAGGAGCATGTCAGGCGTCAGCTTGCGGCGCTGGCCGTCGAGGGTGGTCATCTCTTCGCCGGGGTGGGCGCGGCGGACGATGATGGTGGGCGGCTGACCGCCGGCGCGGGCGATG
>CAZJJF010000509.1:0-2477 GCA_964546245.1 uncultured Anaerolineales bacterium | reverse complement strand
CCGACGTTGCGCTCTCGCGACCGCGTGACCATGTCCCACCAGCTGTACTTCACCTCGTCGGGGCGCACGAGGCGAAAGGCGTCAATCAGGCCCAGGTCGAAAAACTCTTCCAGGGCAGCCCGTTCTTCCGGCAGGAAGCCCGACGTCTTGGCGTTCTCCTTGGGTCGGGCCAGGTCGATGTCGCAGTGGGCCGTGTTCACGTCGCCGGTGACGACAACCGGGCGGCCCTGGCGCATCAGATCACCGGCCACCTCCAGGAAGCGGCGGTAGAAGGCGATCTTGTGGGCGACCCACTCGGGGCCGCGCCCGCCGTTAGGGAAATAGACATTGAACAGCACGAAGTCGCCGAAGTCGGTCATCAGCGCGCGGCCCTCGTGATCGAAGCGCGCGTCGGTGAGGCCGACCGCCGTGCCCACGGGGACTACACGGCTGTAGGTGCACACGCCACTGTACCCTGCCTTCTCGGCCGAGGCAAAACACACCTCGTAGCCCGGCGGCGCGAGCAGCGCCTTCGACAGCTGCTCGGGCTTCGCCTTCGTCTCCTGCACGCAGACGACATCCGCCCCGCTCGCCAGCATCCAATCGACGAACCCCTTTTTCTCAGCGGCCCGTATGCCGTTCACGTTCCAACTCAAACACAGAATCTCCGCCACTATTGCCTCCACTTCGCTTCGCCTCGGCCATGTCTATCGGGGCGGCGACGGCTCAGGATTCGGGACACACGTGAGCTACGCAACCATCGCGGTGTCTTCGGGGACAAGGGTCGCCTGGGCCTGTAAGTATGCCATGATTTGCCGCCGGATGGCGACCTGCTCTCAGGAGAAGTTGGCTGTCAACCGCACCTGGTATCAGGGGGGCAATCCAAACCCTGACGTTCCTTCTTGACACGGCCCCCGGATGGTGGTTTACTGGGAGTAGAGCGACGACCGCCCAGGCCCCGGCTTCAGCGGCGGCTGGGTGTCGTCGCGGGAGGTGCACCATGTTGCGTTTCCTCGGCTCCGACTGGAGCGCCCGCGCCGCTCATGTGATCCTCATCCTATGGGCGGGCTTCTGGACCTGGTTTGGCCTTGCCTCTGGCATCGGCGAGGACCTGGACCCGCTGGGCATTCTGATGCATACCACCCTGCCCGGTCTGCTGTTCGTCGGTATTACCCTGTTAGCCTGGCGGTGGGAGCGCGTTGGCGGCCCCACCCTCATCGTCGTTGGCCTTGCCCTGGCCCTCATCTACCCCCTCAGCATCGGCGGCTGGCGGGTCTTCTACCCCTTCATTCTCGCCACCATGATTCTGCCGCCCGTGGCGGCGGGCCTCCTCCTCTGGCGTCACACCCACGCCGCCCATGCCGGGTGACCTGAGACGGTTGGAGGGAACCAAGAGAAGGGCCGGCCGGATCGTGGCTTGGAAATCTGGCCCCGCGCCTCGCGCGTCATCTCAGGCAGTATAGCCCGCTGAGTTGTGACGCGCGAGGAACGCCTATGCCTGCCCCTGGCCGCGAAGCACATCCCCCGCCCCTGTCTCGCCGCAGCTTTCTACGCCTGGCAGCCGTGACCGTCGGCGCTACCCTGCTACCCGCCGGCCTGGCCCGCGCGGCCGGTGGGCTGAGCGCGACCACGGCCCCCGCCGGTGTGTGCATCGAAGACCTACCCCTCATCCTGAACCTGGCCGCTACCGCCGAGGCTCTGGCGATGACCTTCTACTACAAGGCCATCCAGAGCGATTTCTTCGTGCGGCTGCCTACCGACATCCAGAACGCCTTTCGCGCTGCCCTGGACCAGGAGCGCAGCCACTACCAGTATCTCACCGCGCGCGGCGCGGCCCCCCTGCAAACGTCCTTCTATTTCCCGCCGCGCACCTTCGGCTTCGACGACCTGGCTGTCTTCGTCGCTACGATCGAGAAGCTGGAGAGCGACTTCATGGCCGCCTATCTGGTCGCCGCCCGCCGCTTCGTCGAGCTTGGTGAGCCAGTCCTGGCCGAGATTGCCGGTCAGATTGTGGGTATTGAAGCCGAGCATCGAATCATCGGCCGTGAGGTGGCTGGCGACAGCCCACCCCCACCCAACGACCTGTGCTTCGAGAGCGCGCCGCTGGAATGCCCGGCTCAGATGATGGGCATCTTCACCTTCTACCTCCACGGCGGGGCGAACTATCAAGGGCCGTTTGCCATGCCCAGCGACGCGCAGGTCATCGCCGCTATCAATGGCTTCACCTGTGAGGCGGTGCCCCTGGCCGCGGCTGCGCCCTGCCAGGACAGCCTGGTCGATATCCTCAGCATCGCCGCCGCCGCCGAGGCCGTCGGTATCACCTTCTACTACCAGGGCATCCTGGGCAGTTTCTTCCACGACCTGTCGGAGGCCCGCCAGTGGTATCTGCAAGCCGCGCTGGACGAGGAGCGCAACCATCTGGCGTACCTCACCGCCCAGGGCGCGGCCCCGCCCCCTACCCGCCTCTACTATCCGGCCAACGCCTTCGATGACTTGCC
>CAZJJF010000508.1:0-2480 GCA_964546245.1 uncultured Anaerolineales bacterium | reverse complement strand
GGCACGTTCGATCAGGCCGCCAGCCTCAACGACAAGCCGACGAGCCTGTACGGCCCGCGTGATGTGGCTGTGGACGGCGACAGCAATCTGCTGGTGACGGACACGGGCAACAAGCGCGTCGTCAAGTTCGACCCCGACGGCAAGCCGCTGGCCCAATACGGCGGCGCGGGCTTCGAGCCGGGTAAGTTCCAGGAGCCGGTGGGCATCGCGGTCAGCCCGGTCGACGGTAGCGTGTACGTCGCTGATACCTGGAACCGCCGCGTGCAGAAGTTCGACAAGGCTATGAATCCGGTGGCCCAATGGAATGTCGAGGCATGGGAGGGCCAATCGGTGCTGAACAAGCCCTACCTGACCGTCGATGCCAGGAATCGCGTGTACCTGACCGACCCCGAGGGGTTCCGCGTCATCGTGTTGGATGACAAGGGGCAGCCGACGGCGGTCATGGGGCAACCGGGCAAGGACGCCAAGGGCATCGACCTACCCATGGGCATCGCCATTGCCGCCGATGGCAAGCTATTCGTCGCTGACAGCAACAACGGCCGCATCGTGCAGTGGCCGGCGTTGCCGTAAGGGTTCGGACGTTGGGAACGCCTCGGCCGAGGAGTAGCCTCGGTCGGGGCGTTCTTTGAATCTGCCATCGGCAGCTTTCAACCCCAATCGCGCCCTTCGTTCGCTTGCACTGGTGTCCTGTGTTATAATCGAATCATCCGGCCGCCTCGCGACCTGGGGCGGCTGGTTTGCCGTGTCTATAGCATTGCGGGGCGCGTGCCACGCTCCGGCCATAGCGAGGAGGCTGCATTGAACATTCACGAGCATCAGGCTAAGGACATTCTCGTTAAGCATGGCCTGCCGATTCCTATGGGCGAGGTCGCCACGACGCCGGAGGAGGCGTACGCAGCGACGCAGCGCATCGGCGGGCCGGTGGTCATCAAGGCCCAGGTGCTGGTTGGCGGGCGCGGCAAGGCGGGCGGCGTGAAGCTCGCCAAGACGCCGGAGGAGGCGCGCGACAAGGCCCAGGCCATCCTCGGCATGGACATCAAGGGTATCACGGTGAAGAAGGTGCTGGTGGCTCCGGCCGTCGATATCGACCGCGAGATCTATCTGGGCATGGTCATCGACCGCGCCCAGAAGGCGGTGGTGATGATGGCCTCGGCGGCAGGCGGTGTGGACATCGAGGAGGTCGCCAGGGAGACGCCGGAGAAGATCGTCCGCCTGCCTATCGATCCCAGCCTGGGCCTGCGCGATTACCAGGCGCGCGAGGTGGCCTTTGATCTGGGGCTACACGGGGGGCAGGTCAAGGAATTCGTGCAGATCGCTCGCGGTCTGTATGAGGCCTTCGGCGCGACCGACGCCTCGCTGGCCGAGGTCAATCCGCTGGTCGTCACGCCGGAGGGTAAGCTGCTCGCCATCGATGCCAAGATGAACTTCGACGACAGCGCGCTGTTCCGCCAGCCCGGCCTGGAGGAGCTACGCGACGAGGCTGAAGAGTCGCCCGACGAGCGCGATGCTCGCGAAGCGGGCCTCAACTACATTCAGTTGGACGGCAATATCGGTTGCCTGGTGAACGGCGCAGGCCTGGCGATGGCGACGATGGACACGGTGAAGCTCTACGGTGGGGAGCCAGCCAACTTCCTGGATATTGGCGGCGGCGCGCGCGCCGATAAGGTGGCCGCCGCGCTGAAGATCATCCTGCGCGATCCCAATGTCAAGGCCGTGCTGGTTAATATCTTCGGCGGCATCACCCGCGTTGATGAGGTGGCGAAGGGCATTCAGGCCGCGTTCAAGGAGACGGGGACACAGGTTCCCTTTGTGGTGCGCCTGGTCGGAACCAACGAGGAGGTGGGGCGCGAGATGCTCAAGGGGCTGAACGTGGCCTGGGCGGGCACGCTGTCCGAGGCCGCCGAGAAGGTGGCGCAGGCAGCCAGGGGGGGCGCAGGATGACCGGCGTCAACTGGGAGGCGGTCAGGCTGGAGGCGACGCAGATTCTCCAGGAGTTGCTCCGCATCGATACCACCAACCCACCCGGCAACGAGATTCTCGCCGTGGAGTACCTGGCTGGGCGGCTGCGCGAGGTAGGCATCGAGCCGCTCATCTTCGAGTCGCAGCCGGGGCGCGGCAACCTGGTCGCGCGCTGGTCGGGTACGGGCGAGGCGGCGCCCCTGTTGCTCATGGGCCACGTCGACGTAGTGCCCGCCGAGCCAAGCCAGTGGAGCCGCCCACCCTTCAGCGGTGACCTGCATGAGGGCTACATCTGGGGGCGCGGCGCGCTCGATATGAAGTGCACCGTGGTCTCGCACCTGGTCGTAATGCGCTTGCTGGCGCGGCTGGGCGTACGTCTACGCCGCGACATCATCTTCATGGCCAACGCCGACGAGGAAGTAGGTGGGCTACTGGGAGCGGGCTGGGTGGTGGACCACCACCCCGATCTGATTCGCGCCGAGTACGCCCTCAACGAGGGCGGTGGCGATGCGTCGCCCATC
>CAZJJF010000507.1:0-2484 GCA_964546245.1 uncultured Anaerolineales bacterium | reverse complement strand
CCGCCGCGTCGTCGTCTCCGGCGAGCCGCTGGTTGTCGTCGACCTGTCGCGAAAGGATTGGGTGCGGGTCCGCACCGTCGAGGGCCTCGACGGCTGGGTCGCCACCCAATACGTCACCTACACCTATCAGGCCACCGCCCCCACCGTGGCCTCCGTCCAGGCCGCCTTCGCCCAGGGCAGACCCGCCGCCGCCCTGGCCGCCCAGCCGGTCGCTGCCCAGCAGCCACCGGCCGCGCCGGCGCAAACGGCGCCCCGTGTGTCCGCCCCTGTCCAGGCGGTCCCGGCAGCCGCGCCCCAGTCCCGCATCCCCACCCAGGGCGGCGGTATCACCGGCATCGGCGACTCCATCATGCTCGGCTCGGCGGGCTATCTGCGCAACGCTCTCGGCGCGATGGGCGTCGACGCCGTGGTCGGCCGCCAGGCCGACGGCGCCATCGACGCCCTGCGCTATCAGTTGAACCAGGGGCAACTCGGCGGCACGGTGGTCATCCACATTGGAACCAACGGCTACGTCAGCGGCCAGCAGTTCGACACCATGATGAGCCTGGCCGGGCAGCGGCGCGTCGTGTTCGTCAACATCCGCGTACCCCGCGCCTGGGAAGGACCGAACAACGCCCTGCTCGCCGCCAAGGTGCGCCAGTACCCCAATGCCAGCCTGGTCGACTGGTACAGCGTCGCCGTCAACCGCCCTGACTACTTCGCCCCCGACGGCGTCCACCTCAACGCGGCGGGCATGCAGGCCTACGCCGCCACCATCGCCGCCCGCCTGCGCTAGCCGCCCTTTTGCTACGCCAACAATCAGGGCGTCCCGCGTGGGACGCCCTTTCAGTTCACTATGGGGCCGATGCGACGGCCTTGTCCTGTGCCCACGGGGGCGTTCCCCCGTAGTACAGCACGTCGGGGTCGATGTCTGCCCCATTGGGCCAGGCAATCGTGCCGCCTTCGACGTAGACCGAGCGGAAGACGGCCGGGTCATCTCTCACCGGCTCGAAGATGGGACCGAGCCCAATATAGGGCGACAGGTCGATGTCGCGCTGCTCACCGTTAGTGAAGACAACACGAACGGTCCAACCCTCAAGCGGTGTCACGGATCGAACGCGCACAAAGTATCCCATAGTAGCCTCCCGCCTATCTGAGCGGCGGAACTGGGTTAAGAGCGCGCTGCTCGCGGGCTAGTTCCCAGTTGGTCAGCAACTGGTCTCGGTACAGCTCCTCCCACTCCTGAACGAGGCGCAAAGCGCGACGAGACAAAACGCCCGCGTATATGTCTCCCGTGCCAATGACAATCAGCGCCTCATCACCTTCGTACTCAGCGTGAAAGTGTGGTGGCTGATGGTCGTTGTAGTACATCCAGATCGTGATGCCAAAGAACGCGCTGATGCGCGCATGGTCTCGTCCCTGTTCGGATAGTGAGCGCATTATTGCACGCCCGTCACCATCGCCGCAATTGATGACTGATGCTGATGTTCTTCGCTCCGCTCAGAACGACGATTCGTAGCCCATCTGGCCACGTTTGGCATAAGGCCTCCACCTCAACGCGGTGGGCATGCAGGCGTGCGCCGCCACCATCGCTGCCAGCGTCCGCTAGGCCCCCAAGCGCTTCGGCCTGGATGCCCATCAGCGCCCCTGGGTCGGGCAATCCTCGAGCACCACCTCGCAGTGTAGATAGGGGTCGCCGGCCGTCGCTCCTGTCGGCTCCCACACCGTCCACTGCGAGCCATCCCACGTGCGAACGTACTTTTCGCCGTCCCGAATGCCGGCCCAGTAGCCGTAGCAGCGTAGTTCGCGCTCGGTAACGGTGACATCGGCGCGTAGATAGGTCTTCTGTTTGCCGACCTTGCCGCACGGGACCTTAAACGTGGGTGGCTGGCACTGGAGTTCCTTGCCCACCGCCTCGGCCCAGCTGACGGCTATGCCGAGGGATTCCGCCACCTGCCCACTCAACTCCACCGTCCACTCCTTCTGGAGCGTCACTGTCTGGGAGTTGCAGATGGCATCTTGCTGGCAACGGGGGTCACAGTTGGGGCAGGCCAGATCGGGGGGCAGATACCGTTCGCCAGCCTTCAGCACCCGTCGGCGCGGATTCTCGTCGGGTCGCGGCGCCGTCGGTCGGCAAAACACCTCCCGCTTCCAGACAGTGCCGTCCCCTGTGTCAGGCGGAGGGAGATTGCCCGCGCCTGGGTCGCCGCGCCGGGCATCGCGCCATTCGCCGTCCGTGAAAAAGTCGCTCATGGCAGACCTCCTTCGAGTGTGCCAACTACTCATCACATGAAGGGTCATGCTCAGCTTTTCAGGCTGTGTCGCCATTATACGACGTGCGATACACATTGTCAATGGATAGAGTGGTTGGCCTGATGGGCCAGCAGATACTCGCGCAGGACGACGGCATCGTTGTGTTCGCGATCCTTCGCGCTGTACACCAACGTCAGCGGCCCGCGCTGCGCCTGCTCCATGAGCTGCCCCACCGCCGCGTGATTCTGGTCC
>CAZJJF010000506.1:0-2490 GCA_964546245.1 uncultured Anaerolineales bacterium | reverse complement strand
CATCCCGCTGGCCGCCCTGCAGGGCGCGGCGCAGGCCGCGCTGCTGGCCCAGAGTGGTGTGTTGCCGCGCTTCAGCTTCGCGCTGTACCCGATGGAGTCAATCGCGATCGTGATCACCCTGGTCGCCGGCACGATGTTTGCCATCTGGCTCGGCCAGATGATTACCGAGGATGGTATCGGCAACGGTATCTCGATTATCATCTTCGGCGGCATCGTGGCTCAGATCCCCGCGCAGATGTTTGGCATCCTGCAATCGGGCGGCTGGCTGCGGCTACTCATCATGCTGGTGATTACGGTCTTGACCGTGGCGGCTATCGTCTACGTTCAGGATGCGCAGCGGCGTATCCCCGTGCAGTACGGGCGGCGCGTGCGCGGCACGCGCGTCTATGGTGGCCAGAGTACCTTCGTCCCGCTGCGGGTCAACTCGGCGGGTATGATTCCGCTCATCTTCGCGTCGTCCATCCTGATTTTGCCGAGTGTGCTGGCGCAGGGGTTCCTGGCGAGCCAGAATGACTTTGTGCGTAACACCGCCTCGGCGGTCTACGGCCTGTTCAACGTAACAGGCAACTTCTACTGGCTGCTGTACTTCACGCTGGTGGTGCTGTTCACCTTCTTCTACACTGACACCATCTTCCGCCAGCAGAATCTGGCCGAGACGTTACAGCGACAGGGTGGTTTCGTGCCTGGCATCCGTCCGGGCAAGCGCACGGAGGAGTATCTGTTCTACGTGCTGCAGCGTATCACCCTGGCGGGGGCTATCTTCCTGGGCCTGGTGGCCGTTCTGCCCTGGATCGTCAGCCTGCTGCCCGGTATGGGCCAGGTGACTCGCAGTAGTGACCTGTTGGTCACCAGCAGCGGTATGCTGATTGTGGTAGGTGTGACGCTCGACACGATGAAGCAGCTTGAGGCGCAGTTGTTGATGCGTCATTACGAGGGCTTTATCAAGTAAGACCAGAAGGTCCTTGCGCCTCCTATCCCGGTGGTAGGGGCACGCACGCCCGTGCCCCTACGCCCGACTTTGACTGAGGGAGCAACACCGTGGTTGCACAAGCCGACCAACCGTTGTATCTGCTCTTCCTCGGCGCGCCGGGCGCGGGGAAGGGAACCCAGACCGCCATGCTTAGCTCGGCCCTGGACATCCCTCGCATTTCCTCCGGCGACCTGTTTCGAGAACACATTCGCAATCAGACCGACCTCGGTCGTGAAGCAAAGCTGTACATTGACAATGGTGAGTTGGTTCCCGACGCTATCACCATGAGCATGGTGATGCGGCGGTTGGCAGAGGCAGATTGTGCGCGCGGGGCCATCCTCGATGGCTTCCCGCGTACCATCCCCCAGGCCGCAGCACTGGAAGCCAGCCTCGCCGAGCAAGACCAGGCGATTCGGACGGTCATTGACCTGGTGGTGGATCACGACATTCTCGTGGAACGGCTGAGCGGCCGCTGGATGTGCCGCGTGTGCGGGGCGTCGTACCATCTGGCGTTTCATCCACCGGCGGTTGCCGGCCGATGTGACGCTTGCGGTGGCGAGTTGTATCAGCGGGAGGACGATAGCGCGGCGACGGTGACCCGCCGGTTGGAGGTGTATTACCGCCAGACCGCGCCGCTGCAAGAGTTCTATCGAGGCCGGGGTATCTTGCATCAGATTGACGGCGAACAACCTATTGAGGCGGTGTACGAGGTGGTTCTCAATGCCGCTGGTATGGGTGAGGATGCCGACAGTACGGGCTGAATGATCGCTTTAAAGTCGAAGAGTGAACTGGAGAGTATGCGACAGGCAGGGCGCATTGTGGCCCTGGCCCTCGACGCTGCCGAGGCCGCCATACGGCCGGGCGTGACCACGGGTGACCTGGACCGCATCGTTGACGAGACCATCCGCGATCAAGGCGCGATTCCATCGTTCAAGGGTCTCTACGGTTTCCCGGCGGCGGCGTGCATCTCTGTCAACGAGGAGATTGTTCACGGTATTCCTGGCCGGCGGGCCTTACGCGAGGGAGACATTGTCACCGTCGATGCCGGCGCGCTCTACCAGGGATTGCACGCTGATGGGGCGTGGACCTATGCGGTGGGGGATGTCGCGCCTGAGATTCGCCGCCTGCTTGAAGTGACCGAGACGGCTCTGATGAAGGGGATCGCGCAGGTTCGACCCGACGGCTGGTTACTGGACGTGACGGCGGCGGTGCAGGGATATGTGGAAGGTCAGGGCATGAACCTGGTCCGCCAGTATCACGGTCACGGGCTGGGTCGCAAGTTGCATGAGCCGCCCGATGTGCTCAACTGGGTAGCGAAAGGCTCGCGGCCCCGCAACACACGCCTGAAGCCGGGGATGACCTTCACCATCGAGCCGATGGTAGTGGCTGGGAGCTGGGAGACCTATGTGAAACCCGACCGCTGGACCGTGGCGACAGCGGACCGGGCGTGGTCGGCCCACTTTGAACACTCGCTGGTCGTGACGCAGTCAGGCTGCGAAATCTTGACTCGACCCTGAGAG
>CAZJJF010000505.1:0-2514 GCA_964546245.1 uncultured Anaerolineales bacterium | reverse complement strand
ACGCCGTGTTCCTCCGTGTCCTATTCTCATGTATAATCAGGCAGGACAGTCATGCCACCGACAAGGAGACTCCCCATGTCCGACCTCGACACCAGCTTCAAGGCCGCCGCGGCCGAGGCGCAGACCCTCGCCAAGCGCCCCGACAACGACACCATGCTCCAGCTATACGCCCTCTACAAGCAGGCGACTGTCGGTGACAACGCTGGCAAGCGCCCCGGCTTCACCGACCCCGTCGGCCGCGCCAAGTTTGACGCCTGGGCCAAGATGAAGGGAACGAACAGCGACGCCGCCAAGCAGAAATACGTCGATCTGGTTGAACGCCTCAAGAAAGCCAGCTAGTAGCGCAGCATGCTGCCTCTCCTGCCATGCCCATGATGGGGCGCCGGACTATGGGGCCTGGGAGGCGCGGGTATGCGCCTGGGCCGAGGCGCGCCCCGATCTGCGCGCCATCCTCGTTGTCGGCTCACGGACGCGAGCCGAGCCGCCGCCAGATGCCTGGGCCGACCTGGCCGTCCTTGCTGCACTGCCCGACACCTTCGCCCGCCACGAGGAGGCGGACATCTGGCGCACGCTCCTGGCGGCGGTTGACCTGGGCGCTCGCCTGGCCAACGCGATAGCATCCCACCTTGGATCCGCGTGCGATGCACAGGGCGCGGCCGCGCGCGTCTGGCTTGAGGAGATACGCAGCGATGCCGCAGTGCCGCCCGCTGAGACTAACCCCAGCATGCCCAATTACTTTGCCCTGCCTCACGTGGGCGCGCGCTACGCCGCCCATCGCCCCTACGTCCATCCGCGGATACTGGCCCACGCCCAGGCGCGGCTAGGACTGACCGGCCCTCTCACCCGTGGCCTGGACGTGGCGTGCGGCGCGGGCCAATCGGCCGGCGCCCTGACGGCGCTGGCCCGTCACGTGGTGGGCCTCGACCCATCGCAGGAGATGCTAAGGCAGGCTCCATGCGGACCTGGCGTCGCCTACGCGCAGGGCCACGCCGAGGATCTGCCCTTCGCGGCAGCCAGCTTCGATGTGGCGACGGTTGCCCTGGCCTTCCATTGGCTCGACCGACAGCGCTTCCTGCCTGAGGCGCACCGCGTGCTGCGGCCGGGCGGCTGGCTGGTTATCTACAACAACTGGTTCGCCGGTCAGATGGCTGAGAACGCGACCTTCGCCGACTGGTACAAGGACGTGTACCGGATCCGCTACCCGTCGCCACAGCGCAATCGGCAACCACTCAGCGATGCGGAGGCGGCCGCGGCGGGCTTCGACGTGCTCTTCCGCGACAACCTGAGCCACTGGCTGGCCTTCGACGTCGAAGGCTTAACCGAATACCTGATGACACACAGTAATGTCATCAGCGTCGTGGCCAAGGGTCGCGAGACCTACGCCGACATACGCGCCTGGCTGGTGAGGCAGCTGACGCCCCTGCTCCCAGCGCCGACCGCGACGTTCCTGTTCACAAGCTACGTGTGGTGTCTACAACGCCGAGATGGAGGTCAGCCATGACCCGAGGGGAGGCGTTCCTCGATGCCATCGAGACCGGCGACTGCGCCAGGGGGAAGCAGCTCCTGGCCGCCGAACCGGACCTGGCCCGAGCCGCTCGCGCCAACGGCGTGATCGCGTTCCTCAAAGCCGCAGGCGCAAGCGAATAGCGCCAGGAGATCGCCATGCCTAAGCTGTCCATCATCGATACCGATATTCATCCCGTGGTCGATCCCGACCGCGTCGCCGATTTCCTGGCCGAACCGTGGCGCAGCCGCTGGCGCAGCGGCAATCGGGGCGCGCTGCCGCTGGGCTACTGGAACCCCAACGGCGTGCGGCGCGGCGACGCCGTGACCGACGACGGCGACGCCATTGCCAGTGATCCACATCTGCTGTCGCGACTGTTTTTCGACGTCTACGACATCGAGTACGGCATCCTCGTGATCGATCACCAGCAGATCGCTTTGACCCCCGACATGGACTACGCCACGGCAGCATGCGCGGCTATCAATGATGTCATCATCCATGACTGGTTGCCCGTCGACCCGCGCTTCCGCGCTGCCATCTACGTCTCGCCCCTCGACCCCGAGGCGGCGGCTCGCGAGATTCACCGCCTCGGTGATCACCCCGGTGTGGTGCAGGTGTTCATGCCGAGCGGGGCGCGCATGCCCTACGGCCAGCGGTTCTATCACCCTATCTACGCCGCCGCCGTTGCCCACGGCCTGCCGGTCGCCATTCACCCCGGCACCGAGGGCGTGGGCGTGGCGGGCGCGCCGACGACGACCGGCTATCCAACCAGCTACCTGGAATGGCACACCGACCTGGTCACCGGCTATATCTCGCACCTGGTATCCCTCGTCTGCGAGGGCGCGTTCCAGAAGTTCCCCGGCCTGCGGTTCGTGATGATCGAGGGCGGTGTATCATGGCTGCCCCCGCTGCTGTGGCGCTTCGACAAGAACTGGAAGGCGTTGCGGCAGCTTGCGCCCTGGCTGACCCGCCCCCCCAGCGAGATCGTCACCGAGCATATCCGTCTCACG
>CAZJJF010000504.1:0-2527 GCA_964546245.1 uncultured Anaerolineales bacterium | reverse complement strand
TGAGCCGGTCAACCGCCGCGTTCGCCTCGGCCTGCGTGGCGTTGACACCCAACTCCACCTGCACCGAATGCAGCCCAAGATCAGCCGCATCGCGATGCTTCATGTCGACGTACCGACGGCTCGGCCCGTCGTCGCCCACAAGGATCGTCCCGAGGCCCGGCACCACCCCGCGCGCACGCAGGGCAGCCACGCGGCCGGCCAAGTCGACCCGAACCGCTTCTGCAGCGGCCTCACCGTCCAGTACCGCAGCCCCGCCGTAGCCTCTGCACCCGATGCACACGACGGGCCCGATGACCCCCACCGACCAGCTCAGCGACATCACCTGCGTCGCGTTCGACTTCGGACGAGTCGTCGTGGACTGGGACCCACGCCACCTCTTTCGCCAGGTCTTCACCGGCGGGCAGCCGACACCCGCCCCTACCGCCCTCGTCAACGCCACCGCCACCGCCACGGCTATCACGCCCACCCGCGAGCCGACACAGGCCGCCACAGCGAGCCGCACGCCGACGGCGAGCCGCACGGCCACCGCCAGCCCCACGCCGCGCACGCCAACGGCGACAGCCACGCCGCGCCCTGCCACGGCGACGGTCACGCCAATTCCCTCGACGGCGACAGCGTCGCCCACCTTCACCGCTGTCCCGCCCACGGCCACGGCTGTCCCAGCCACGGCGACGGCCACGCCGCGCCCGCCCACCGCCACCCCTGTGCCGCCGACGGTCACCGCCGTCCCAGTGACAGCCACGTCGCTGCCGGCGTCCCCCACGGCCACCCGCGCGGCCTCAGGCCAGCCGGTCGTGCCGAACCTGATCGGGATGACCGAGACGGTAGCGCGCAACGCCCTGGAAACCATTGGCCTCCAGGTAGGCATCGTCATCAGCCAGAATGTGCCCGGCCAGACGGGCGGCCGCGTCTGGCAGCAGTCTGTGCCGCCTGGTCAGGCCGTGGCGGCGGGCACGCCGATCAATCTGGTGATTGTGCGGTAGCCCTACAGGCGACCAAGGATCAAAGACGAAGGACCAATAGGCTTATCCCATTGGTCCTTCGTCCTTCGTCCTCGGTCTCTCGCTTTGGTCCTTCGTCTTTGGTCGTCTCGCCCCTACATCTCTGCTGCGGCGACCTGGACCTCGATGGGATTAACCCGCCCCGTGTCGCGCGCAAAGGCCTCGATATTGAGGCGCGACAACAGCCACATCGCGCCCAGCAGGCCCAGCGCCTCCAGGCCGAAGATAATACCGTAACTCAATTCGGCCGAGCCGGTACTGCGCAATAGGGCATCGCGCAGCACGCCGCCCAGGAAGATTCCCGCCCCCCGCGACAGCAGAATCGTGATCGTCCACAGGCCCAGGAACGCGCCGGCGGCCTTGTCGGAGGTCATCACCATCATCAGGCTCAGGCCGCCGAAGGTGTACAGGCCAAAGCCAGCGCCGAATACGACCAGCGCCAGGGTGACGAGGCGCGGCTGGGCTAACAGCGCCGCGACGGCCAACGCCGCCATGCCCGCCGCCATGATGCCCAGGCCAAGCCGAGTCACCGGCTTTTGCCGCTCCGGTGCGCGCCGCCGCCATAGCAGCAGAATCGCGATCAGCGTCACTGCTGTCGCACCCTGCCAGTACGCCGAGTAGCGCGTCGTCTGCCCCACATTCTGCGCCACGACCTCGGCGCCGAAGGGTTCCAGGATGGCGTCCTGCGCCCAGGCGGCCAGGGTCGCCAGGGCGAGGAAGGCACAGAACAGGCGCACGCGACTATCGGCCCAGATGCGACCGAAGGTAGCGCGAAAGTCCGGTCCGGCGACATCGCTGGAGGCGGTGGCGGCCTCGGCGGCGACCGGCGCGCGCTTCTCCACGCCCAGGATAGCCAGGAACCAGAACAGGCCGCCTATGATCGCGGTCGCCATCACCAGCTGCCAGAACACCTGCAAGCTGAAGTCATGCATCCACACGCTAAAGACGATGGCGACGATGGGGAACAGCACAATGAGGGCCGTCTCCAGGATGGTGACGGCGAAACCCTGGCGTGACTTGGGCACGGAGTCGCGCGCCAGGGCCAGGAACGGGCTGCCCGACAGCAACGAGCCGCTGCCGTAGAGGACGAAGAAGGTCAGCGCCAGCAACCAGCCGACGGTGTCCTCCGCCGCGGCCGTGCCCGCCGCCACGAAGCTGGTCAGGCTCAGACCCAGCAACGGCAGGGCGGCGACCATCATGCCCCGGCCAAGCCAGATGTAGGGGGTGCGGCGCAGGCCGAACAGCGGGCGCGTGTCGGAGCGGAAGCCCGCCCACAGGCTCAGCGGCGTGAGCAGGTAGCGCAACGCGATGAGCAGCGCAATGGGCCAGGCAGGCAGACCCAGGTTGACGATCATGATGCGGTTCCAGATGGCCGTCACCAGGATGTCGCCCATTGCCGAGCCGATCTGAAAGGAGCTGAGTTGCAGTAGCCGCCAGGGGTTGAACGGCGGTTCGGGGGGCGGGGTCGAGTAAGTCATGGGCGAATTCTCAACACGCGGTCATGGTGAGTGAGCAGACACCCCTAA
>CAZJJF010000503.1:0-2535 GCA_964546245.1 uncultured Anaerolineales bacterium | reverse complement strand
TTCCGCGCCATCAGTCTGCCCCTGTTCGAGGCGTTGGCCGTGTGGGCCGTGTGGGTCGCCTTTCGTAGCGGGCAGCGTATCTGGTGGCTAGCGGCGGGGGCGGCCCTGGGCGCGGCGGCCTACACCTACTCGGCCAGTCGTCTGACCCCCGTCGCTATCGGCCTGTTTCTGCTGTGGCTGGCCCTCAAGGACTGGCGTCTCTTGCGCGCCAACCTGGGCGGGCTGGCGCTCATGCTGGGGATGGCTCTGCTCGTCTTTGCTCCCCTGGGCCTGTTCTTCGCCCAGAACCCCGACTACCTCTTTGTGCGCGCCGACCAGGCCTGGGTCTTCAGCGACCAACTCAGCGGCGGCGACCCGACCGCTGCCCTGCGTGACAATGCCACCGCCGTGCTGGGTATGTTCTTCCTCAAGGGCGACCACAACTGGCGTTTCAACATCGCCCCGCGCCCCATCTTCGATGCCTTGATGGCTACCCTGGCGGGCGCGGGGCTGCTGCTGTGCGGCTGGCGGGCCGTCGTCGGCGAGCGGGACGGGACCACCACCGCAGACCGTCCCCCCCTACCAACCCAGGCTGCTTACGTCGTCACCCTGCTGTTTGTTGCCGTCATGCTCGTGCCGAGCCTATTGTCTGTTGAGGGACGACCTAACTCCCTGCGCGCCATCGGTAGCCTGCCCTTCCTGGTCTTCCTGCCCGCCGTGGCCGTGGTCGCCGGGCTAGAGATGCTGCGACGCTGGTGGTCGCCGCGCCAGGTGGGCGTGGCCTCAGCCGTCGTCTTCGTCGGTCTCATCGGCTACCAGACCGTCGCCACGAGTCAGGCTTACTTCGACTACTGGGCCAACGCCGCCGACACCTACTACCACTACGACACCGACATCGTCGCCATGGCCGCTGCGGCTCGCGCTAAGCTGGCGGCCGGGAACGCCGTCGTCCTCGCCACCGAGCACTACAAGCACCCCACCCTGGCCTGGGAAGCGCCAGAGACCCTCGGCCAGGCCGCCTGGGTGGACCCCAACGCGGGTATCGTCTACCCCGCCGGCGACCGCGATGTCGTGTACTTGCTGGCGCGCAGCGCGCTCCAGCCCACCTCGCGCTTCAATCGCTTCCTTCAAGAGGCGGGAGCGAGCTTCGAGACCCTGGCGACCGACCCCAGCGGCGCTCCGTCCCTGATGGCGGCCCGCCTGCCCCGCGCCGCCATCCCCACCGCCGCGCAACTGACCGGCGACAGTGGCCCGCCGCGCAGCATGGGGGGTGATCTGTGGCTGCTGGGCGGTTCCATGCCGGAGAGTCGCAAGCGCGACGGCCGCCTGCGCGGCGAGGTTGCCTGGCAGGCGCAACGCGCAACAACTGAACCGCGCAGCCTGGCGGTGCGCCTCGTCGACGACCAGGGCGTGGTGTGGGGGCAGAGCGACGTGACGGCCTATCTGAGCGAGCAGTGGCGGGCGGGCGATACGGGCCTTCAGTTCTTCGACATGCGTCTCGACCCGGCCATGCCCCCCGGCCGCTACACGGTGCAGGCCGCGCTGGGCGATGGCGACCGCCAGCCGCTGCCCATCACCGACGCGGCGGGCGTACCGTTAGGGCTGTGGGGCGATGTGGGTGGCGTCGAGCTAGAGGCTGACGGCGGTGTAGTGCAGGCGATAGGCCAGGGGACGCCCTTCGGGCCGGGCTTGCAGGCCCTGCACCGCGATGAGCTGAAGGCGACCCTGCCGCCGGGCGGCCAGATCGCCGCCGCCGTCACCTGGCAGCGTACTGAGGGAATGCCCACCGATGTGGCCCGCCTCCAGTGGCTCGACCAGGGCAGCCAGGTTGCCGCTGAGCAGCCCTTCACCATCGCGCCGACCTACCCGCCTGCCCGCTGGCGCATCGGCGAGGTGCTGCGCCCCCGCTACCGCGCCGTCGTGCCTCCCGACCTGCCGGCCGGTGAGTACACGCCGCGCCTGGTCACCGCCGATAGCGCCACCCTCGACCTGGGCAGAGTAACGGTCGCGGGCGGGCCGCGCCGTTTCGAGGTTGGCCCGGTGCAGCGCCCCCGGAACGACCGCCTCGGCGCGAGTCTGGCCCTGGTGGGCTACGATCTGGCGAGCGAGCCACCGGCGGCGGGGCAGCCTCTGGCTGTGACGCTGGTCTGGCAGGCGTTGGCTGCGCCGACGACCGACAGCGCGCGCTTCCTGCATCTGATCGACGCCAGCGGTGCGCTCCGCGCCCAGGCCGACGGCGTTCCGGCCAGCGGCCAGCGGCCAACCAGCGGCTGGCTCGCCAACGAGGTTGTCGCCGACACGGTCAGGCTCAGCCTGCCGCCCGACCTGCCCGCCGGACGCTATCGCCTGCTGACCGGTCTGTACGACCCGACGACCCTGGCCCGCCTGCCCGCGCGCGACGCAGGTGGGCAGCCGTGGCGGGACGATGCGATTGTGTTGGGGGAGATTGAGGTGGGGCGATGATGGCGACCTACCGCCGCAGAATCCAGATCGTTACGTTGACGACGATGGTCAGCAGCAGGCTCAGCAGCAGACAGCCCATGACCGGCGCGAAGA
>CAZJJF010000502.1:0-2540 GCA_964546245.1 uncultured Anaerolineales bacterium | reverse complement strand
GGCGTCGCGGTGCTGCTGGTCATGCGCTTCGGCGACGCGGGCCTGTACTCCTACGGCGGCTTCATGTTCAGCGCCGTGCTGCTCGGCCTGGCCTTCCTGAGCCTGGCGATGCTGCTGTCGACGCTGGCACGCGACCGCGCCCATGCATCGGGCCTGGCGATCGCCATCTGGTTCGTGCTCGTGCTGGTGTTCGACCTGTTGCTGCTGGGCCTGCTGGTGGCCACCGGCGGTGACCTCGGCGGCTGGCTCGACGGCGACCGCGTCGCCTGGCTGCTGCTGCTCAACCCGGCGGACGTGTTCCGCATCCTCAACGTGTTCTCGCTGGACGACGTGCGGCGCAGCTACGGGCTCGTGAGCCTGGTGCCGCCCGCCCTGGGCAACCCGTGGCTGATGGGGTTGGCGATGGGCGTGTGGATCGTGCTGCCGCTCGCTTTGGCCTCCTGGAGGTTCAAGCCATGAACGTAGACTCCGCCACGATCTCCCGCCGCCGCCTGCTGTGCCGCTGCGGCGCCGGCGCGGCAGCCCTGGCCGCGTTCGGTCTGGCCGGCTGCAGCCGCGAGGCGTCCGATCAGGCCGCCGCGGCGGCCGTCGACTTCGGCCCCGAGGCCAGTTGCACGCTCGACGGCATGCTGCTGGCCGACTACCCCGGCCCCAAGGGGCAGTTGCTGGTGTCCGGACAGGCCCAGCCCGAGTGGTACTGCGATACGGTGGAAGTGCTCAACGTCCTCCTTCGCCCCGAGCAGGTACGCAAGCTTCGCGGCGCCTGGGTCCAGGACATGGCACGCGCCGACTGGGACCAGCCGCGCGGCCACTGGATCGATGCGCGCGGCGCGCACTACGTGCTGGGCAGCCGGCGCAAGGGCTCGATGGGCGCCACTGCCGCGCCCTTCGCCGATGCGGCTGCCGCGCAGGCCTTCCAGGCGAAGTACGGCGGGCGCGTCGTCGCCTTTGCCGAGATCCGCCCCGAGATGGTGGACCTCTCGGGCGGCGCCTTGCACGACGCGAAGATGTAGCGGCGCGCCGTTTCTCGGCGGACGGAATCCGCCGCATGAGCCGCGCCCCGGACTATTGCAGGTTCCTGGCCAGGAAGCGCTCGAGGCGCTGCGCGAACTCCACCTTAGGCTGTAGCCGCAGCCAGCCGTGGCCCTCGTCGGGGTAGGTCACCCATTCGGGCTCCTGGCCGGCGGCGCGCAAGGCGGCGCGCATGCGGTTGCCGTGGTCGATCGGCACCCGGCGGTCCTGGAGGCCGAAGGCGAGCAGCAAGGGGGCCTTGATGCGCGCCGCCTGCTCCACCGGCGCATTGGCCTTGAGCATGGCGGCGTCGGCCACCGGATCGCCGAGGATGACGGGCAGGCCGTAGCCCTTCCACTCCTCGGAGAGATCGCTCACCCAGCCCAGCTCGAACAACAGCCGCGGGCCGGTCACGGCGGCCCAGGCGATACGGCAGCGATACAGCTCGGGGTGCCGGACGAGGCCCATCAAGGCGGCGTAGCCGCCATAGCTGGCGCCGGCAATGCAGACCTTCTTGCCGTCGACCCAGCGCTTGCCGACGGCCCAGGTCACGGCATCGGCCACGTTGTCCTGCATCGCCTGGCCCCACTGCTTCCGGCCGGCGCGGAAGTGCTGGTTGCCGAAGCCCGTGCCGCCGCGGAACTCGGGCTCGATCACGACCTAGCCGCGCGACGCCAGGAACTGCGCGTCCGCGTCCCATCGCTAGTGCCCGCCGCGCACGAACGGCCCGCCGTGCACCAGTACTACCGCGGGCCTGGGCGCGCTCTTCGCCGGCGTATTCGGTGTGGTGATCCACAGCGGCAAGTCCATGCCGTCGCGCGCGCGGATTCGGTGGAAGTCCAGTGTCGCCTTCCGGTCGATAGATCCGGTACTGGCCCGGATCCTGATCCGACCACGATTCCACCACCACGGCATCGGGCGAGGCGCAGCGTCGGCAAGCGATGCAGTTGATCTTGCCCGGCAAGCGGGTGTCCACGGCCTGCTGCACCGCCTTGAGCCTGGGGTCGAACCAGACCGTCGTCTCGGCGTCGGTCTCGACGCGCACGCCCAGAGCGGCACCGCTCTGCGCGTCCACAACGAAGGATGATCCAACCGGGGAGCGCCTGTCCTCGCCGCGCATCGACGGGCGTGCGCCGTATGGCGCTTGCTGCTCCTGGCCGCGATCGTAGTTCCGCTGGCGCTCTCGTCCGCCGCGGCGGGCGATGCGCCTGCACCGGCGACCGAGCAGCGCGCGGTTGCCATCGCGCCGGCCGACATCCGGGCCGCAGAAGACGTACTTCGCGCGCGTCAACTACTGATCGCGCCTCGAACCGGCCGCCTCAGCGCCTGGCCGCCGAGACTCGTTCCGGCGCCAGGTTCGCGCCGCTCACGATCGGACGCGACGCCGCAGCAGCCCGACGCAGCCCAGGCCGAGCGCCATCAGCGCCCAAGTGCCGGGTTCGGGCACCGGCAGGCCCGGGCCCGAGATGATCTTGTGCACGTCGCGATCCTCGAGCGTATGGCCGTTGTAGAAGCCGTTGGTGTCGAGG
>CAZJJF010000501.1:0-2550 GCA_964546245.1 uncultured Anaerolineales bacterium | reverse complement strand
CTGGCGGCGATCATGGTCGGAACCCGCCTGCAACAGGCCTCGATCCCGGTGATTGTCGCCACCCGCAAGATTCTCGGCCCGGCGCTGCTCCTGGTGGGCCTGTCCATGCTGGGTGTTATCCGCCTGCGGGTCTCGGTGGGTGACACCGCCGCGCAATGGCTGGAGGGGCGTATCGGAGGCCAGGGGGTCATCGGCGCGTTCGGCATGGGCGTCGCCTTCGCGGTGGCGTTCTGCCCGACCCTGTTCTGGCTGTTCTTCGGTCTCACCCTGCCCCTGGCCGTCGCCTCGCCCCTGGGCTTCGTCTACCCGGCCGTGTTCGCCGTGGGGACCGCCCTGCCCCTGGTGGTGTTCGCGGCGCTGACGGCGGGCGGGGGTTTGGGGCGTAGAGAGGTGGTGCGCCTGGCCAAGGGATTTCTTCGCCCGCTATCGATGATGGTGGGGGTAGTATTCATCCTGGTCGGGTTGAACGAGATCGTCCTGTACTGGCTTACGTGAGTATGCGAACGGCACGGGGTGGGGGTTCTGGGCAACTTCCAGGTGATGGGAGGCGTGGAGAATGAGTCGTCGACACCGACACGCAAAGCAAACAGCAAGCCGCGGCCCGTTTGCGATGGAGCCAACTGCGAGGGGCAAGGCTGCCTTCCGCGGGGCAAGTGGAGACATCGAGATCAACGTCAACGGCAAGTCCCTCCTGACCGCGGGCTTGACCCTCCTCGTCCTCGTCCTCGTCATCGCCCTGTTATGGCGGCAGGCTGACCTGGGCGGCGAGATGGACGGCTCCAATCTGCTCCTGGTCTTCCTCACGGGATTGACGACGGGGGGCCTCACCTGCCTGGCTATTCAAGGCGGCCTTCTCGCTACAGCCGTGGCCCAACGTGAGGCCGTGCCCGCGCCAGGCACGAGCGTGCTGGAAGGGCATGCAGGCCCAATCATCATGTTTCTGGCCGCCAAGCTGGCCGCCTACACGGTCTTGGGTGCGCTGCTGGGGCTGTTCGGCTCACTGATCGGTCTCTCACCAACGCTCACCGCGTGGCTCCAGATTGTGGTGGCCGTCTTCATGTTGGGCGTCGCTGGGCAGCTTCTCAACCTGCATCCGGCCTTCCGCTACTTCAGCGTCCAGCCGCCGCGTTTCGTGCAACGGTGGGTTCGACGCGAGTCGAAGAGCGGTAGCCTCTTTACCCCCGCGATGCTGGGAGCGCTGACGGTGTTCATGCCGTGCGCGACGACCCAGGCGGCGATGATTGCCGCGGTGGGGACGGGCCGCCCACTGGCGGGCGCACTGGTGATGTTTGCCTTCGTCCTGGGTACGACGCCGCTCTTTTTCGGACTCGGCTACCTTGCTACACGGATGGGGCAGACGATGCAAGGCTGGTTCACCAAGCTCGCCGCGGCCATGATCATTGTGCTCGCCTTCGTCTCTCTGACGAGTGGGCTATCACTGCTCGGCGTTCCGGTGCCGAACCTGTCGCCGACGGCATGGGCGAGTTCAGCTGTGGTGGCCGTCAGGACCAGTGGCGTCCAGGAGGCGGAGCTGCGGGCCGAGCCTACCGCGTACGTTCCGAACCAGATCCAGTTCAAGGTTGGCTCTCCGGCCCGCCTGAAGGTGGTAACGGGCGAACGGCGTGGCTGCACCAGTTCCTTCGTCATCCCTTCCCTCGGCATACACAAGATACTGAACAAGAACGATCAGGTGATGATCGATATCCCAACCGACCAGCCGCGACGCATCCCCTTCACTTGCAGCATGGGCATGTATCGGGGCGTGATTGAGGTAACGTCATGATCCGGCAAACCTTCCGCATCAAGGGGATGCATTGTGCCAACTGTGCCATGGCGATTGACATGGAAGTGGAGGACACGCCAGGGGTCAAGGAGGCTCGAACCAGCTTCGCGCGCTCAACCACAGAGGTCACTTACGACCCAACTCAGGTAGAGGTAAGTCGCGTCGTAGCTGTTATTCGATCCCTTGGCTACGGCGCCGAACTGGTCCGTGAGTGACCCGGCTTAGGTGCCCGTACGGGCGATGCAGGACCTGCCGTGGAGATCGTCCAGTAGCGGACGCCGGGAGCTCACCGGGGCCAAGCCGTAAGCTCTTCCCTATACAGTCGTGTTAAGACGCAGCCAATAACCAGCATCGCATGAACACATGCGACCACTGACGTCTCACAGCAGCCCTGCTAAAGTTCGGCAGTACGATGGTCCTGGTCAACGCGATATCGGTGAAGCGCGGCAGGCACCGGCCGGAGCCACAGGCTCGCCACAGGTGACGGGGAACTGGTCGCTCGACATTCTGAAGGAACGCTACGCACGGGGCGAGATCACTAAGGCGGAGTACGAGGAGATGTGCGAGACGTTCCAACGCTAACGCAGCCAAGCCGGTGCAGGACATCGGGCACCATAGAAGCGCACGGAGGGGGTTACGGCGATGGCCGTAACCCCCTCGGCGTGTGTCGACTTCTTGTAGAGCCATCTATCGTCTCGAAAGGCGCACCTAGATGTGAGGATAGCGCCGCTCCGCAGCCACGGTCAGAACGTCAGCACCTTGTCAGC
>CAZJJF010000500.1:396-2557 GCA_964546245.1 uncultured Anaerolineales bacterium | reverse complement strand
GACCGATCCGGAGACTACTATTGGTCCTTCGTCTTTCGTCCTTAGTCGCGCCGGGGAACATCATGGCCCGGAATCAGTGACTGCCTACCGACGACACCCTCACCCGCGCCCAGGCGTTGTTCATGTAGCCCTTGAAGTTCCAGATAGCGCGAAGATCCTCAGGCTGGGTGTTGGCCGCTGAGTCCCAGGCGCGGGCGATAATCTCGCCGCCGGTCGGCGCAGCCACGTCGGCCTCCCAAAATGCCCACACCCCCGGCTGTCGCGGGGTCGTCAGCCGCGCGACCTGCCACGTCGCGCCGCCGTCGGTGGACACGTCGACGCGCTCGATGGTGCGGCTGCCGCCCGCCATTGCGTAGCCCTCGACACGCAACGGCCCCGCCGGCGCGACCGCACCGTCTCGGGGCGTCGTGATGGCCGCCGTGACCGACAGCTCGCCGAGCATCAGGCCCTGTTCCCAATCGACGGTCTGCGGGCCGATGTGGGGCGGAAAGATCTTATAGGCATGCGACTGGAAGTACTGGGCGGTAGGCTCCGCCTGAAGGGTGAGGGACGCCAGCCACTTGACGCTGCGCGCGCCAATGTAGCCCGGCACGACCAGCCGTAGCGGGAAGCCGTGGAGGGGTGTCAGCGGCGCGCCGTTCATCTCGAAGGCCAGCAGAGCCTCCAGGTGCAGGGCGGCGACCAGGGGAATCGAGCCGCCGAAGCCGACGTCGTGGCCGTGGCGCTCCACCTGGTCGAGGCCCATGCCGGCAACATGGCGCGCCGCCGGCTCGACACCCGCCTCGGCCAGCACGTCGCGGAGCAGCACGCCGCCCCAGGTGGCGCTGCTGATAGCGCCGTCCTGCCAGGGAACCTCGCCGGGGATGGGGGCGACGGCCAGCAGCTGGGTGCGGCGGTTGCCCGCGCATTGGAGGGTCGTCGTCTGGGTGACGCGGGGGAAGCTCTGGTGCAGGTCGGCCAGGGACAGGCTAAGCGGCGCGCGTACCAGGCCGCCCACGGCGAGGCGATAAGTTGCCGCCTCGACCGTGGGAACCGGCCCGTGATTGCGGGTGTAGAACAGGTCGAGGGGCGTGATGTGGCTTTGCCGTAGCAAGCCAGCGGGTGGCTCGCCGTTGTATGGCTCGGTCTGCCAGACCACGTAGTCGGGGTGCTTGCCGTAGGGCTGCATGGGCCTCCTCACCTAGAGCACGTCGATGCGGCCACGCTTTCGTAGCTCCGCCACGATATGGCGCACGTCCTGGGCGCGGTTGCGGGGCAGGATGAGAATCACGTCATCGGTGTCGACAATGACCAGGTCCTCGACGCCAATGGCGGCCACCAGGCGGTTGGGGCTGTAGATGAGATTATTGCGGCTATCGACGCTGATGTACTCGCCCTCGACGATGTTGTCGTCCTTATCGGATGGCAGCACGTCAAACAGGGCGGCCCAACTGCCCACGTCGTTCCAGCCGATGTCGGCCGGGATGACGACCACATCGGCCGCGCGCTCAATGACGCCGTAGTCGATGGTCTCGGAGCGGATGCCCTCCCACCACTGATTTAGCGCCGCGTCGCGCTGCGGAGTATCCCACGCCGCGCCGATGCTTGCCACTCGCTCGGCCAGGTCTGGCATGAGACGCCGCATCTCGGCTTGAATCGTCTTCAGGCTCCACACGAACATGCCACTGTTCCAGAAGAAGTTCTCCGAGGCCAGGAACTCGCGGGCGCGCTCCTCGGTCGGTTTCTCCTTGAATGAGGCGACGCGCAGCACAGGCAGACTCCGCCCACCGATGCGGCCGTTGGTCTCGATGTAGCCGTAGCCCGTGTTTGGCTCGGTGGGCGTGATGCCCAGCAGGGCAATGTGACCCTCGGCGGCCGCGGCCGCGGCGGCCTCGAGCACGGCGCGGAAGCGCTCGCTCACCCGGATAACATGGGCAGCCGTCAACACGGCACCGAGGGCGAGGGGGTTGTCCAGACCGGCCGTCATCGTCTTGAAGACGTTCGAGAGCTGGAAGAAGGGCTGCAGCATGGAGGCATGGCCGTTGTAGATGTTGTAGTACTTCCTTCCCTTCTCATCCACGGCCTGCTCGATCTTGTTGCGGTCGCGGTGGATGTAGTTGTGGAAGTTCTTGTCCAGCTTCAGCACGCTCTTGAACACGCGTGATTGGCGCTTCACGGCCTG
>CAZJJF010000500.1:0-386 GCA_964546245.1 uncultured Anaerolineales bacterium | reverse complement strand
CAGCAGCACGGCGCGGAAGCGCTCCCGGTCGCGGATAAGATGGTCAGCCGTCAACACGGCCAGGAGGGCGTCGGGGTCGCGCCGCGCGAGGACTTCGGTGGCCAGGCCGACGGCGGGGGCAGTGCCCCGCCCCACCGGCTCGCCCAGGATGTTAGTGACCGGAATCTCCGGCAACTCGGCCTGGACGGCATCGAGCCAGTGCTCGCCAGTAATAACCAGGGTGCGCTCGGGCGGGATGATGGGCGCGACGCGCAGATAAGCCTCACGAAGCAGGCTGTGAGGTGTGCCGATGTTCAGGAATTGCTTGGGTTGGTCGCGGCGGCTGCGCGGCCAGAGACGTGTCCCGCCGCCGCCAGCCATGATGAGGGCATATAGATGACTCATGC
>CAZJJF010000499.1:0-2561 GCA_964546245.1 uncultured Anaerolineales bacterium | reverse complement strand
TTGTGAAAAAGTCCCCACCTGCTACGAGGGATTATCGGGGTGGTTCCGGCGTATATACCCTAGGCGCGAGCGGCCGTCCGTGGCTGCCATTCCGCCTCAACCGGCGATGCCTTCGCCTCACCACAGCCGAGTCTCTGCTACCCGGTTCGAGCTAGAGAGGAAACAACACCATGAAGAAACCACTGGGCGCTGCCCTGCTCATCGTCGCTGCCTTGCTGGCGATGTCCCGTGTCAGCCCATCTACGGCCGCGCCTGAGATTGAGGGTATGGGGCCACAACTGGCGGCTCAAATTAATACCTATCGTCAGAGTCTGGGCCTGCGGCCCCTGGTGTGGGATGAGCGCCTGTTCAACGCTGCACGAGGCCACAACGACCTGATGGGGGCCAAGAATCAGATGGCGCACCAACTGCCCGGCGAGCCGGACTTTGGCGCGCGCGTCCAGCGATCCGGCTTTGACCCGATGTATGCGGCGGGCGAAACCCTGGCGGCGGGCGCATATGACCCGATCAAGGTAAAGGACTTGTGGCGGGGTAGTGGGGGCCACGACTCGATCATGCGCGGCGACTTCACCAGTATCGGCTGCGACCTGAAGCCATACGCGGGCACGACCTACGGCAGCTATGCCACGTGTGACTTCGGCAAGACCGACCTGTCCACCGCGCCGGTCGCGCCGACGCGGCCGACGATGGTCAGTGGCCGCATCTATCGCTTCCAGTTCTACCTACCCGCGTCCCATGACGGCATTCTGGCTGAGTTGCGGGAGATGTGCAGCAGCCAGAACCTCGGCGGCGGTCGTTTCCAGGGGCAGGTTGGCGCCGGGTGCTATTTCTACGGCAGCACGTCCGACAATCAGCCGCCGAGCAGCAAGGTTGGCTGGGCCTACGTAGAGTTCCGCGACTTCACGCCCTATTACAAGTGGAAGAAGGACGTCCTCCTCCAGATGATGCCAGGCGATACAAACCTGTGGCAGTTCATCGAAACGTTCATCCCGTAGCCCCCGACGGAGGGTGACATCAGAGGCAACGAGAGGGAGGCAGGCCAATCGCGCCTGCCTCCTCGTGTGTCGCCAGCCGGTCGCTAGGGCGAATCAGGGCAGATCGGCAACTGACTCAATGATGCGAGTGGGACGGTAGGGGAATCGCTCCACCATGTCGCGGCTGGTAACGCCGGTCAGCACCAGCACCGTCTCCAGGCCGCTCTCGATACCGATAAGGATATCGGTGTCCATGCGGTCGCCGACCATGATGGCGTTCTCAGAGTGCTCGCCCAGGCGGCGCAGGGCGGTGCGAATCATGAGTGGGTTGGGTTTGCCGATGAAGTAGGGGGCCGCGCCTGTGGCGGTCTGAATCATCGCGGCGACTGCGCCCGTGGCCGGGACGATGCCACCCTCGCCAGGGCCGTTGACATCCGGGTTGGTGGCCAGGAAGCGCGCGCCGCCGAGGATGAGGCGCACGGCGCAGGTGATGCGGTCGAAGCTGTAGTCCGTCGTCTCGCCTAGCACAACATAATCGGCGTCGCGGTCGGTGAAGGTGTAGCCCACATCCTCCAGCGCCTCGTGTAGGCCCTCCTCACCGATAACGTAGGCCGTGCCGTGGGGGTGTTGCGTTTGCAGAAACTGGGCCGTCGCCAGGGCTGAGGTGTGGATACGGTCTTCGGGGATGTCCAGCCCGATGCGCTTGAGGCGGTGCTGGAGGATGGCGGGCGGGTAGAGGCTGTTGTTGGTCAGCACCATGAACTTACGGTTCTCGTCGAGGAGGCGGCCAATGAACTCCGCCGCGCCCGGCACCGGCTCGCGACCTAGAACCAGCACGCCATCCATGTCCGTGAGGATGCTCTTGCGCTTTTCCATGCGTACCTCGTTATTTCGGTGTCTGGGATTGTCCACTCTATAGTAGCGCCGGGATCGCCTCGGCAAATTCGGCGCGCGCCTGGCCCTCGGCGCTGGTCCACTCGGCGGGCGTCGGTCGCAGGCCCGCGTGACCCGCCAGCGCCGCCTCGAAGGCCTGAATCACCCGCTCCGCTGTGGGGGCAGGCGGCGGCGACACTGTATCGAGGCCGACGACGCGCCTGCCGAGCTGCGCTGCGATGGTAGCCGCATCGTCGTTGGTAGACATGAGGGCGGCTGTGGCGTCGGGCGACCAGTGCAGATAGACGCCGCTTTGGTAGAGGGCGCCGCCGCGTCGCCGCCGCTGAGCCAACCCCACCAGCTTGCGCCCGTCGACGACAACCTCGTAGGGCGACAGACCCGCGTAGCAAATGCGTTTGAGGGTGGGTGACAGGGTCTGGATGCTGGCGCGAGCCTCGGTGACGGTCACTATCTGCCCCTGAACCCCCAGGCCTGCCAGGGCGGCGATCCACACCTCGCCCAACCAGCGATAGGACTCGGTGATGTCGGTGGGTAGCAATGGATCGGCGGCGGGGAGGGCGACATCGAGACCAAGCTGCTGGGTAGTAAAGACTGCGCCGCCACCGCTACTGCGCCGATAGACATGGGCGCCGAGCGCCTGGCAGGCGGCCTCGTTGACCTCGTCCGGTCGTTGGGACGAGCCGAGGATGAGGG
>CAZJJF010000498.1:0-2563 GCA_964546245.1 uncultured Anaerolineales bacterium | reverse complement strand
AGTTCATCGTCTCGGCGACGTAGTAGCCGTTGTTGAGGATGTTGTGCTGGCTGAGGGTCGCGCCTTTGGGGTAGCCCGTCGTGCCCGAGGTGTACTGGATGTTGATGGGGTCGTCGAACTCCTGCCGGCGCTGGCGCTCGGCCAGGTCAGCCGGCGTGACCCACTGGGCGGCGACCATCACGTCGCCCCAGAGGTACATGCCGGCCGTCGGCTCCGTCCCCAGGCGGATGACGGCGCGCAGGTCGGGCAGGCGCTGTGATTGGAGCTGACCCGGCTGGGCGCGCTCCAATTCTGGCGCCAGAGTGGCAACCATCTCCAGATAATTCGCGCCGCGAAAGGACGGCGCGGTCACCAGAAAGCTGCACCCCGACTGACGCAAGGCATATTCTAGCTCGCTCAGACGATAGCTGGGGTTAATGTTAACCAGAATCGCGCCCAGCTTGGCCGTCGCGAACTGGGTGATGCACCACTCGGCGCAGTTGGGGGCCCAGAGACCGATGCGTTCACCCTTCTGCAAGCCCAGGGAGATCAGACCGCGCGCTAGCTGGTCCACTTGCGCCTGAAGCTCGCGATAGGTGTAGCGCAAACCCTGATGGCGCGAGATAAGAGCCTCGTTATCGGGATAGGTCGCTGCCGTCTGGTCGAACATGTCACCGATGGTCATGCCCAGGAGCGGCTTCTCGCTCACGCCGCTCGTGTAGCTCCACTGCCGAGACGACATTCACTCCTCCTTCGCGGGCCGCAACGCCCGCTGCATGGCAACCCCGGCCGGGATGCTTCATTATACAGCCCTATCCCAATCAGGCAATAGCCCACCTACTGTACCCATGCTGGGCGGCTACGGCCATCGCGCGCCGGTTAACTATGCGCCGCCCTCGACGGTTCTCGCATTTTAGGCTACAAAGCGCCCCGGCTGGAACAGCCCAATTGGATGGGCGGTTGCGCCATCAATCGCCAGCTCGGCCAGGATTTCGCCGACGACGCTGCAGAACTTGAAGCCGTGGCCGCTGAAGCCGGCGGCGATGGCGACCTGAGGCGCGTCGGGCAGGGTAGTGATGACAAAGTGCTCGTCGGGGGTGTTGGTATACAGACAGGTGCGGGCGAACAGCAGCGGGCCGTTGAGGGCGGGGATGCGCTCGGCGATGGCCTCCCGCATCCGTTCGACCTCGTCGTCGTGGACGATGCGGTCAATGGTCTCCGGCGTGCAGATGAGACGCGGCCCCGGCGCGCGGTGATAGGCCACCTTCGCGCCGCCCAGGGGGCCGTCGTGGGCGGGGAAGCCATAGAACGAGACCGCGGGGCTGGCCTCCCAGATATAGATGGGGAAGCGGCCCACCTCGAACGGCTCGACGCCGCCGATCGGCTCGAACCAGTACAGCGCCTGGCGCTCGACCTCCAGCGGCAGGCCCACCCGCGCCAGTAGCGACGGCGCCCAGGGTCCTGGCGAGATGATCAACCGCTCGGCCTCGTAGGTTCCCAGCGCGGTGGTCACGCGCACCCCATCGCCGCCGGGCCGGGCCTCCCAGGCCAGAGCCGGTTCCTCGAAATGCAGGTCGGCCCCCCGACGAGCGGCGCGGTCCAGATAGATCGCCACGCTGACCTCAGGGCGCAAGAAGCCCGCCAGCGCCTCGTACAGGGCGACCTCGCCCGGCGCAGGGCGCAGAGGCGGGAAGCGGCGGTGAATCTCGGCGGCATCCAGCACCTCGTGGGCCAGCCCCCACTCCTGTGCGCTGCGAATGCTGCCCCTCACAACCGCGCTGTCGGGTTGGCCGATCATCAGGCCGCCGGTAATGGTCAGCACCGGCACGCCCGCCTCGGTCTCGATCTGCCGCCACAACTCGTAGGCGCGTCGCAGGAGCGGCACGTAGGCCGGATCCTCAAAGTAGGCCTGACGGATGATGCGCGACAGGCCATGACTCGCCCCCTTATCGTGGGCGGGGGTGTAGCGCTCCAGGCCCAGGACACGCCGTCTCCGCTGCGCCAGTTGGTAGGCGGCTGCGCTGCCCATGCCGCCCAGTCCGAGGACGATGACATCGTAGGGTTCGGGCATTGAATCCTCCAGCCTCAGCCCAGGCTCGCGGCCCGGTAAGTATGGGGCGCAACGATAGAATCGCCCCCGGCAAAAGGCGACAGCCAGGGGCATCGGGGTCTCGCCCTGGGGCACGGCGGCAGGGCCTCGGCGAGGAAGATTCGCCAGGCGCGCCTCGTGATCGATCAAGGCGTCGAGGATGATGGTCGCGTGGTGGTGGGCGCGGACGATGCGGGACAGAATGGCGCTGATTATAGGATTTGGCGCCAAGCATGTCAATTCAAGCGCGGAATCCAGCCACAGCGCCCTATCTTTACATCGCTCCCTATTGGACGTACAATCGGACGTGCAATGATGCCCCACCCGCGGTCGCTGGGAGACGCGATATTATGACAACATTACCACCGCTCCACATCGCCGTCGCCGGCCTGGGCCGCATGGGTAGACTCTATGCCCAGCTTGTCGCTACGCAGGTTGTCGGTGCGCGCCTGGCCGCCGTCGCCGACCCCGACTCCCAGGCGCTGGCCGCCGTCC
>CAZJJF010000497.1:0-2569 GCA_964546245.1 uncultured Anaerolineales bacterium | reverse complement strand
CCTACGCACAAACCTTACAGCCAGCCCGCGAGGGCGACGCTAGTGGACGCCCTCGCGCCCCTGGCTGTCCTGTCCCTGCTGGCCGTCGCCGCCTTCTGCTTCTGGCTACTGGCCGGCGATCCGCTCTTCGGCCGCGTCGCCGAGGCGGAGGACTACCGCCACGTCCGGCGCATGGGCCTGTCCACTTACGGCCTCGTGCTGCTTATCGCCGCCTGCCTGTCGGTGGTCCTGTGGGGCGGGGCGGTCCTGGTGGCCTGGCCTTTCTGGCTGGGCATGGCGGCCCTCGGCGTCGCGCCGTGGGGAGCCACCGACCTGCGCCACAGGTTCCTGCGCTGGCGCGGCGACTTCCAGCGGACGCGCCTCGGCAGTGGGGCCGTGCCACCTCCACGCCAGAAGACGCTGGAGGAGATGCTGCGCGAGATGAACGGCCAGCAGGCGCGCCCCGACGGTTGGTATACCCAACTCGGCGGCCTCGGCAACGTCACCCTCAGTGACGGCAGCCAGTGGGGACTTGACCAGGGCACGGGCCAGTTCTACGTCGCCCCGCCTGCCGAGGCCACGGGCAATACCTACGACGATGCGACTCAAGGTGGCGACCCCGCCTGATTGTTATGTCGTGAGACGCGGTCGTCTCACGACATAACTAGTGTAATTGTGATGTAATGTAGCACAGAGACGCGGATTTTTACGTGGCGACAGGACACCGCGTCGCTAGGGGAGGAGGAGGGAACGATGGCGGAAGTCATGTTCGTGGCCGTGATAGGGATGGGTGTGGCGGCGGTCCTGGCTCTCTCGGTCTCCGGCTGGTGGGGTGGCTGGGGCTGGTGGGGCGACCGGGGCGACGTGACGCAGACGGTGACGGTCAATGTGGACGCGGGCAAGGCGACCGAGCAGTCCAACGCCGTGGCGATGGCGGCCCTGGCTCTGGCCGCACGCTCCATGCGGCAGGGACAGCCGCAGGCCCCTGCCCTGCCCTACGCCGCCGCCCCTCCTGCATTGCCTCAGCTTATGTCGTCACAAGCTCCTACCTGGACGTGGGACGTTCAGCGCGGCGTCTACGTCCTGCCGCTGGCGGACGGCTCGTGGCTCTTGCACAACGGCCGCGATACATGGCGCGAGGGCGCGCAGCCTGCCCCGCCGCCGCGTATCACGGTCATGGGGCGCGAGCTACCGGCGGCCGCGCCGCACGTCCTGGACGACATTGGCCTCGATATGGAGCGGACGGCGGCCGAGGCGTTGAGTCGTCGGTTGCCGCCGCCGAGGAGTTGACCGTGCCTGCGCCACGCCAGACGCCCGGCTCCATCCACTATTCGTCGCCCGGCGCCCAGTACACCCAGGCTGTGCCGCCTTTGCCCCAGGCCCCACCGTCGCCGATGCAGATGGGCATGGGCATTGGCGATCTGACACCCCAGGCCATCAAGGACCACGCCGCCGCCGCCGCGTGGCCCATTTACAAGGCGGCTCTATTCGTCGCCGTCGTCGCCCTGGCCCTGGCGGTGTGCCTCTGGCTGGCCTTCGGCGTCAACCCGCGTGTCCTGGCCGGGCTGGTGGTCATGGTCACACTGGCGACCTGGGGCTGGGCGCTTTACACCGAGTACCACGAGGCGCAGGAGCTAAATGCCCGCGTGAAGGCCCGTCACGACAACGTCAACGCCCGCCTGCGCCCGTCTCTGGTGGTCATGCCCGGCGGGACGGGGGTCGCGCCGCAACCTACCGCCGTCCGCTATGGGGGCGTACCGGAAGCTGAGGCCGTGCGCATCATCCTCCGCTTTGCCCTGGTCCGCGCCGCCTGCGAGGCGCGGGGCGAGGCGCAGCCGGGGACCAGTCTGGTCGTCCCCCACACGCCCGTCGGCTTCCCGTCTTATGACAACCGCATGCACGCCTTCGCCATGCGGACCCTGCGCGACCTGGGCTTCGTCCTGGGCGGCACGGACAGCGAGACGGGTAAGCGCACCAACTGGCGCTGTACCCTGGCCGGGCAAGGTCATACTCCTGGTCAGGTCGTCGGGATGCTGGAGCCGTACTTGTTGCCTGGGGCGAAGCTCGATGAGTTAATCGCCACCGGCCGCGTGCGACAGGCTATGACCGAGAGTGGAGCCTGGAAGTGACGACACAACTAAACCGCGACGAAATCCTGGGCGCGTATGCATCGGTAGCCGCGCCCGCCGACTGGTGGCACACGGCGCAGGCCGCCGACGCGACCGACGAGGGCGAAGCGCACGAGGCGACGACCCGCCTCAGCCTGTCGCCGTGGCTCATTGCGGTGGTGGGCATCGGCATCCTGATGGGGTTGGTGGCTGGCCTGGTATGGCTCTACGCGCTGCCAGTGGAGCTTAACCGCATCGGCGTCTGGACCCCGCCACCGCCCGACGTGGCCGCTGTGCAGGCCGTGGCCGCCGGGCAGGCCCTGGCCGTCACGCAGTCGTTGGCGTGGACACCGGGGACGGCGATGCTCGCGCCCCCCACCCCGGCCATCGACTACGCCGCGCAGCCGGTCATGCGTATCTGGTGCGACGGGAACCCGGTAGACCTGGTCAGCACGAGCCAGATCACGGCAGACCTGACGCGC
>CAZJJF010000496.1:2313-2571 GCA_964546245.1 uncultured Anaerolineales bacterium | reverse complement strand
CGCCCGTCAACTGGGCGTACATCTCGGGAATCGACTCGACCTCATTGTAGAGGGGGATAACAATGGAGAGATAGGGCTTATCGTCCACGCTGCCACTCCACTTGTGCCCGTAGCCCGGTCTCGATATCGACCTGGGGCTGCCAATCCAGACTCTGGCGCGCGCGTGTCGTGTCGGCCAGGGCATGGCGCTGCTCACCCGGCCGGGTAGGACCTGGCACGCGATTCAGTGACTTGCCAACAATCTCCTCTACCAGGGCG
>CAZJJF010000496.1:0-2303 GCA_964546245.1 uncultured Anaerolineales bacterium | reverse complement strand
GACGGTCTGATTCCAGGATACCAGGCTGCCGCCGCCGATGATGAAGGCCGCGCCCGTGGGGCCGTGGGTCAGCGCGCGGCGGTTAGCCTGAACCACGTCACTGACGTAGGTGTTGCCGCGCGTTTGCTCGCCGTCGCCGAAGATGGTCATGGGTGTGCCGTGTAGCACAGCATCGATGAGCAGATAGATGCCCATGTCCGGCCGCTGGCGGGGGCCGTAGATAGAATAGTAACGCAGCACCGTCACCGGAACGCTAAAAGCATCGCGGTAGTTCCACACGAGATGTTCGGCGGCCAGCTTGGTCAGGCCGTAGGGCGAGACGGGCTGCATCGGCTGATCCTCGTCGCCCGCCACATTGCGCCCGTAGACCGACGACGTGGAGGCATGGATGAAATGCCGGACGGTCGCTGCCCGCGACGCCTCCAGCAGTCGCTGGGTCGCCTGGATGTTGCAGGTCATGTAGGCGTCGAAGTGAGTCCAGCTCTTGAGCAGCCCGGCCATCGCCGCCTGGTGGAAGACGACATCGACGCCATCGAGGCAGGGCGCGAGGTTGTCGGCGCGCAGGTCAGTCTCGAAGAAGGTGAAGCCCGGCGTGGCGCGCAGGCCCGCCAGGTTCTGCTCCTTGACGGGGCGCGGGTAGTAGTCGGTAAAGCAATCCAGCCCGACCACGGTGTGGCCATCGGCCAGTAGCGCTTCCGCCACGTGGCTGCCAATGAAGCCGGCCGCGCCGGTGACGAGACAGTGGCTCATTTCTCCGCGCTCACCGCGTCGCGCCCGCCGCGCAGGCCGCTCACGACGTACAGCACGCCGCCGATGGCGCCCGTAATCAGGTTGACAGCATAGAAGGACAGGGACAGGGCCAGCGCCTGGTCGGAAGGCACGCCGACACTGCCGAACAGGGCCACATAGGCCGCCTCGCGCGCGCCGAGGCCGCTGATGGAGATGGGCAGGGCCAGCACAAAGGAGATGATGGGGATGAAAAGCAGGTAGTAGAGAAGGGGCGCATCCATCAGGCTGTTGACGCCCAGGCCCGCGCCCAGGAAATAGTTGGTAGCCACGAGCTGGAAATTGAAGACGATGGACACAGCGAGGGCTTTATTGAGGGCCCGCCCTCTGTACCGGGCGAAGGACTCAGCGAAGGCGCGCGCGCCAGGCTTCTCCAGCCACCGGCCGACGAAGGGGATGCGGGTCAGCACGCGCCGCAGCCGGTCGGCCTCTAGCATGGCAAGCATGCCGAGGACCACGCCGCCCGACACCAGCAGGATGACCAGCGCCACACCGGTATCCACCACGCCGGGCCGCATCACCAGCGCCATCCCCAGTGTCACCAGCGCCATCCCCATCAGCGTGATGAGGCCGGTGGCGCGGTCCACCACGACACTGCTGGCAGCGTTGGCCGTCCCCGCGCCGTCCTTAGCCGTTTCGTAGACGCGCACCACATCGCCGCCGATGCCGGTAGGCAGCATCTGGTTGAAGAAAGTCCCGACGAAGTACAGTTCTGTCAGGCGGCTCAGACGCCCGTGGTAGCCAACGGCGCCAAGGAGGCCCTGCCAGCGCCACGAGCGCAGCCAGACACCCAGCAGGTACAGGCCCAGGGCGAGGCCGAAATCCCACGGGTTCATCTGGCGTAGCCGCTCGACCACATTCTGCGCGCCCGCCTGGCGCAGCAAGAGCGCCAGTAGCACGACGCTGACAATGATACGTATCCAGGTCGAGGGCTTTCTCATGGCTGACCTGTGCCGACTTCCAAGGCCGAGCCGCGTCCGGCTCCACAAATGAAGGCCCGCTCAGCCTGGCTGGACGGGCCTTGGCGTCTGCTGTCTCGACGCGACATTATAGCACAGGCAGGAGACTGCGCCAAGCCGGACGCAGGGCTGGTGAGGGGTTCTCGCCAAGTCGGCCGCGCCTCCCCGACCTTGAGGGAACTCTGGGCCTTGACAAGGTGCTGGCGTGGACTTATGCTCAAGCATCACAGTCGCACATGACGCACGAGGTACGTATGCCCTGGTACGCGGACTACTTCGACGAGCGCTATCTTGATGTGTTCTCGGCCAGCTTCACCGACGAGCACAGCCAGGCGGAGGCGGACGCCGTGGCTCGCTTCCTGGCCCTGCCGCAGGGCGCGTCTATTCTGGACCTGGCGTGTGGGCAGGGCCGCCACGCCATCGCCCTGGCGCGCATGGGTTATACGCTGACGGGGCTGGACCTATCACCTCTGCTGCTGGCTCGCGCGTCGGTGGCCGCGACGGCGGGCGACGGCGCGGCCCCCGGGGGGGGGGGGGACCTGGGGGACGTTCCCGGGG